>DAOLLE010000097.1:0-8748 GCA_035331205.1 Burkholderiaceae bacterium | reverse complement strand
GGGGGGGGGGCGGGGGCGGGGGAGCGGGTGCGTGAGCCCGGCACAACGAACCCCGTGCCGCCGCCGCTGGCTTCGGGGGGCGCTGGCCCTGGCGGGTGCGGGCTGGGCGCGATCGGCGGCGGCCGGCATCCCGACGGCCTACGAGGCCCTGGTGGTCGAGCCGAAAATGAGCGCGTCGCCCGGGCTGGTCGGAACGGCTTCGGCGGCTGGGACGGTCTGGGAATTCGACCTGCGCCCGGCCCAGCAGCGCGCTCGCCGCGAGGGCCGGCGCCTGTACGTCTACCTTGGCGCCACCGACTGCCCCTACTGCCGCCGCTACGAGGCCTTCCTCGCCGCGCACGCGGGGGAGCTGGCGCCGCTGTTCAAGGCCGAGAAGTACCTCGTCGTCGACCTGCGCAGCCAGCTCAGCGTGCAGGCCCGCCAGCTCTGGCTGCGCAGCGAGCAGGCGCACGGCGTCTACGCCGACTTCCAGCGCGCCATCGGCGACCAGCGCGAGCGGCTGCTGGTCTACCCCAGTGTCTGGCTGCTCGACGCGCACAGCGGCCGGCCGCTGATGCAGATGCCCGCCGGCACCGGCACCTTCCAGACCGTGGCCGAGCAGCTGGAGATCCTGCGGCTGGAGCAGTGAGCCTCACCGACCCCGGACCTGTCGAAGGCCCGTGTGGAAACTGACAGTGTCATTAAGAAAATCGAAGGCCTGAGCCCTGGGGTTTACCCGGATGAGTGAGATACTGCGCCGCGTTTTCAGCCCCGCAGCCCTCGCCGGAAGATCTCATGCGCCGTTCGTTCTCCACCCTTGCCTCTTTCGCTGCCGCCGCCGCGGCCGCCCTCCTGACCGTCGCACCGGCCGCTCAGGCCGCTCCTGCCGAAGCCGCGGCCGCAGCGGTCGTGGCCGACTACACGGTCTTCCTCGACCCGCCGACGCAATTCGTCTTCGTCAAGCTGCCGCAGGGCTGGAAGTTCGCCGGCAAGGCCGAAGGCGCGCTGCCCGCCAAGCTGCCGGGCAACGTGGTCACGCGAGTGCTGCCGGCCGACGCGGAGTAAGCTGCACGCCCTTCACCCCCGGGAGTCGCCCGTTGGGGGAAGCCACCCTCACCTTCCTCCACCCATGGGTCAAGCCAAACGCCGCGGTACGGCCGAGCAACGCCGGCAGGCCGCCATCGAGCGCCAGCTCGCGCTGCGGCCGAAGTACGTCACCTGCAACCACTGCCAGGCGCAGCTCACCGAGCTGCTGCCCATCGACATCAGCGACCTGAAGGGCATCGACGCGGCCTTCGCGGCCCACTGCCCGCACTGCGAGCACGACACCTTCGCGATCAAGGGCGAGCCTGAGGCGGTCGCGCAGATGCACATGGCCATCGAGGACGCCGCCGGCAGTGAGAGCCTGGCCGGCGTCGTGCCGGCGGCCCATCGCGGCTGAGCGCGTGAGCCCGTCGGCCCGTCTGTGCCGCGCGCTGGCCTGGCTGGCCCTGTCCTTGGCGCCGGCTGTGGCGTGTGCGGCCGATCCCATTGCGGGGGTCTACCGGACGGCGCCCAGGAAGGTCTGCTTCTTCGGTGCGCTCAAGCCCGACGGCCGTTCGTTCGAAACGGAGTGCTCGGTGGGGCGCGACGAGTTGACGATCCGGTCGCTGCCATCGGGCTATGCGGTGTCGCTGTGGTTCGTCTTCGACAACGGACACACCTGCGAATTCGCGGGGGAGGGGGCGCTGCAGCGGCAGCGGCTGACGGCGGTGGATCCTGGGGAGCGGAGCTGCCCATTGGTCATCGACTTCAGAGGGCGCTCGATCCGGCTGACGCAGTCGGCCGAGTGCCGCGGCCACTTCTGCGGCCTGCGCGGGTCGATCGACGACACGGTTCTGTACCGCACAACGCGCTGAAGGCGGATCCCGCCCGCTCCCACGGTGCCGGCGTCGGCGGTGCCCAACCGATTCGGTCGCCGAGTGCGGTGAAAATGCAAAATTGCGCAATCGACAGGAATCGGGCAGACAGGATGAAGAGCTGGGCGGCGCAGGGCATCGTGGCCGGGCTGCTGGGGCTGGCGGCCGGGACGGCGCATGCGGTGACGCTGACGCTGTCCTGCGCCACGGTGGGGCAGGACTTCGCGCTGTGCAAGCAGGCCGCGCAGGACTGGGCGGCGCGCAGCGGCAACACGGTGCGCTTCTTCACGACGCCGCAGTCGACCACCGACCTGCTGGCGCTGCTGGGGCAGATCTTCTCGGCGCGCAGCCCGGACCTGGACGTGGTGACCATCGACATGGTCTGGTCCGGCCTGGTGCGCGATCACCTGCAGGACCTGCGGCCCTACACCGACGGCGCAGAGCAGGCGCACTTCCCCTCGCTGCTGGCGATCGACCAGAGCGACGGCCACCTGCTTGCGATGCCCTGGTACATGGACGCCGGGTTGCTGTACTACCGCCGGGATCTGCTGGAGAAATACGGCGAGTCGCCGCCGGCTACCTGGGAGGCGCTGGCCGCCACGGCCCGGAAGATCGTCGCGGCCGAGCGCCAGGCCGGTGCGACCGAGCTGCAGGGCTACCTGTTCCAGGGCCGGGGCTACGAGGGCCTGACCTGCAACCTGCTGGAGTGGCTGGTCAGCCACGGCGGTGGGCGCATCGTCGAGGACGACGGTCGGATCTCGGTGCACAACCCGCGCGCGCAGCAGGCGCTGCGTCGGGCGGCGGGCTGGATCGGCACGATCAGCCCGGCCGAGGTGCTGAACCATGCCGAGGAGGACAGCCGGCGGCTGTTCCAGGCCGGCCAGGCGGTGTTCATGCGCAACTGGCCCTATGCCTGGCCGCTGCTGCAGGGGCGCGACAGCGCGGTGGCCGCCAGGGTGGGCGTGATGGCGCTGCCCCGCGCCGAGGGCTCGACGACCCACGCTGCGGCGCTGGGCGGCTGGCAGCTGGCGGTGAGCCGCTACTCGCGCCACCCGCGCGAGGCCGCCGCGCTGGTGATGCACCTGACCAGCCGGGCGGTGCAGAAGGAGCGGGCGATGCGCGGCGCCTACCCGCCGACGATTCCGGCGCTGTACCGCGATGCCGAGGTGTTGGCGGCGGTGCCCTTCTTCGGCAGCCTCTACCCGATATTCCTGGCGGCCACGCCGCGGCCCTCGAAGGTCACTGGGGCGAAGTACGACGCCGTCAGTGCCGCATCCTGGGAAACGGCGCATGCGGTGCTCAGTGGGCGCAGCGCGCCCGAGCCGGCGACCAAGGCGCTGGCGCAGCGGCTGCAGCAGCTACGCGGCCGACACTGGTAGGCTGGTTTCGCTGGTTTCGCTGGTTTCGCTGGTTTCGCTGGCCTGCCACTGCCGGATGCGTTCGGCGGTGACGGGCTCCGGCCGGTGAAAGTGGAAGCCCTGCGCCCACTCGACGCCCTGGGCGGCCAGCAAGTCGGCGACGGCCTGGGTTTCGACGCATTCGGCCACCACCGGCTTGCCGAGCTGGTGCGCCATCTCGACCATCGAGTGAACCAGCGCGGCGTGGGTGGGGTCGCGGTCCATGTCGCGCACGAACTGGCCGTCGATCTTGATGGCGTCGAAGGGCAGCTCGCGCAGGTAGGCGAAGGAGGCGAAGCCGCTGCCGAAGTCGTCGAGCACGAAGCGGCAGCCCTGCGCGCTCAGGCGCTGCATGAACTCGCGCGCCAGCGCGAGGTTGACGATCGCCTCGGTCTCGGTCAGCTCGAAGCACAGCAGCCGCGGCGGGATGGCGTGGCGGTGGAGCAACTCGATGATCCGGTGGTCCAACCCGGCCTCGCGCATCGTCAGCGCCGACAGGTTCACGTTGATCTGATCGATGCGGCCGACCAGGTCGGGGTGCTCGCCGAGAAAGCGCAGCACCTCGCCGATCATCCAGCGGTCGAGTTCCTGCACGACGTGGAAGCGCTCGGCCGGCGGGATGAAGGCCGCGGGCAGCACCATCTGCTGGCGCTGCGGGTCCCACAGCCGCAGCAGCGTTTCCAGCCGCAGGCCACGGGCGCTGTCACCAGGTTGCAGGGGCTGCAGGGCCTGCAGGCGTTGCACGTGGACCTGGAAGAGCTGCTGCTTGAGGGCGTCGAGCAGCAGCAGCGGCCAGTTGATCGAGGCGCGGTGGTCCTCCACCCCGGCACCGTGGGCCTGCCACAGCCGGGTGCTGCCCGCGCCGTCCTGCTTGGCGAGGTAGACCGTCTCGTCGGCGCGCAGCATCAGCTGCTCGAAGGAGACGACGTCCGCGTCCAGTGGCACCACGCCGATCGTGGCGCTGAGCTTGAAGCGGCGCTGGTCCCAATCGAAGCGGAAGTCGGCCAGGAGGGCTTGCAGCCGCCGCGCCAGTGCCAGGCCCTGCTCGGCGAGCTGCTCCTCGCTGACGATGCCGAACTTGTCTGCGCCCAGGCGGGCGAAGAAGTCGGCCGGGCCGAGTGCGCCGGCCAGGCTGTCGGCCAGGCTGCGCAGCAACTCGTCGCCGGCGATGCAGCCGCAGCTTTCGTTGATGAGGCGGAACTGATCGACGTCGAGCAGCACGAACACCGCGCTGCTGCGCTCGCGCTGCAGCCGAGCGAGCAGTGCGCTGGCGTGCGCGTCCAGTGCGCTGCGGTTGAACAGCCGGGTCACGAAGTCGTGCGTGGCCAGGTAGTTCAGGCGGTCCTGCATGTAGCGCCGTTCGTTGACCTCCTGGCGCAGCTGGTGGTTGGCCCGCGTCAGCTCGGCGGTGCGTTCGCGCACCTGCTCCTCCAGCTGGCGGTTCAGTGTCTGCAGCTCGCGCAGCAGGGCCAGGCGCTCGAGCTGGTGGTTGACCCGCGCGCGCACCTCGTCGGTCTGGATGGGTTTGGTGACGTAGTCCACCCCGCCGGCGCGAAAACCCTCGGCGATGTCGTCGTGCCGCGCGGTGACGAAGATCACCGGCACCGCGGCGGTGGCCGCGTCGGCCTTCAGGCGCCGGCAGGTCTCGAAGCCGTCGATGCCCGGCATCATCACGTCGAGCAGGATCAGATCCGGCGGCTGGCGGCGCGCCAACTCCAGCGCCTTTTCGCCGGAGGTGGCGGCGCGGATGCGACCCTTCAGTCCAGCCAGGCAGGCGCTGAGCACGTCGATGTTCTGCGGCGTGTCGTCGACGATGAGCAGGTCCGGGGGCTGGGTCATGGAGCTCCTCCAGGGATTGCCAGCGCGAGCTGGCGTTCGGCCAGCGTCGCCAGCGTGTCGAAGTCGTAGTGCTGCACCGCCTCGGCGATGCGTTGGGCGGTGTCCGCGTCCAGGGCGTCGCCAGGCGGGGCCGACAGCGCCAGCAGCGCGAGCAACGCCTGGTGGGTCTGCCGCACCGCGACCACGTCGCCGTCGCGCGCCGCGGCGGCCAGGCGCTGCAGCAGCGCGAGGCGTTCCGAGGGCGCCGTGGCGGGCGACGCCCGATCGGCGGCGGCCCCAGCCGCGGCGAGGGATCGCGGCCCTTCGGCCGACGCGACGGCCGTGTCCGCGGCGGATTCCTCGGTCCACTGGCCGGGCAGGTACTGCAGCAGCAGGCGGTGGATCTGCTGCAGGCCGTAGGGCTTGCCGACGAAGTCCTGGAAGCCCTCGCCGATGTAGAAGCGCCGCTCGTGCTCCAGGTTGGAGGCCGACACCGCCACCACCGGCAGCGCCGCGCCCCAGCGCTGGCGGATGCGCCGCAGCAGGTCCAGGCCGTCGAGTTCGGGCATGCGGATGTCGGTGAACACCAGGTCCACCGGCTGACGCTCCAGCACGGCCATTGCTTCCAGGCCCTGGCGGGCCTGGGCCACCTCGGCACCCAGGGCGGCCAGCGTCTGGACCAGGATGGCGCGGCTGTCCGGGTCGTCCTCGACCACCAGCAGGTGGCAGGGTCGGGCCCCCTCACGCAGCCGCACGCGCAGGCGCGGCGTCTGCTCGGGGGGCGGGCCGGCGGGGGGGGCCAGGCGCGTCAGCGGCAGCACCAGGCGCACGCAGGTGCCGCGCCCCGGTGGGCTGGTCAGCGTGAGCTCGCCGCCCAGGGCCTGGGCCAGGCGCCGCGACAGCGCCAGGCCCAGCCCGGTGCCGCCCTGGGCGCGCCCGGATCGGCCCTGGCGGAAGGGTTCGAAGAGCGTGTGCTGCTCCGCCTCGTCGATGCCGGGGCCGCTGTCCTCGATTTCGGCCACCCAGCGGCCGGCGCCGCCCTCACCGCCGGGCTCGCCGCTCCCGTCGCTCGGGCCGGGCTCGAAGTGCGCATGCATCTGCACCCGGCCCTCCGGCGTGAACTTGATCGCGTTGCCCAGCAGGTTCAGCAGGATCTGGCCGAGCTTGTGGCGGTCACTGCGTACCCAGCAGGGCTGGGGCTGGTCGAGCAGCAGGCTCAGCGCCAGCCCCTTCGATTCGGCGCGCTGGCGCATCAGCCGCGTCAGGTCCTGCAGCTCGCGGCCGAGCTCGAAGACCTCCGAGTCGACGCTGGCGTTGCCGGCCTCGATCTTGGAGAGGTCGAGCACGTCGTTGATCAGCTGCAGCAGGCGGCGACCGGCGGCGTCGATCGCCTGGATGCGCTCGCGGGCCTGGGCGGGCAGGCGCTCGTCCTCGTGCAGCAGCTGGGCGTAGCCGATCACTGCGTTCAGCGGTGTGCGGATCTCGTGGCTCATGTTGGCCAGGAACATCGACTTGGCCTGGTTGGCCGCCTCGGCGCGGCCACTCGCGTCGCGCAGCGCCCGCTCGAGCAGGACGCGCTCGCGCAGCTCGGCGTTGAGGCGCTGGTTGCTGTCCGACAGCGCCTGGGTGCGCTCGGCCACCTCGCGCGTCAGGCGCTCGTGCTCGCTGGCCTGGTCCAGGTCCCGCCGGCGCCGCAGCACCAGCACGCCCACCAGCAGGGCAGTGAAGGCCAGCCCGCTGCCGAACACGCCGATCTGCAGCGGCGTGGGCAGCACCCACTGCGCCAGCGCGCGCGGGCGCGTGACCAGCGTCCAGGCCTGGTCGGCCACCTGCAGCCGCAGGCGCTCCTCCACGGTCTGCGCCGTCCAGCGATCGGCGACCTTCAGCAGCTGCGGCGTCGCGCCCAGCAGCTGCACGCCGATCGCCTGCTCGGCCGGCGCCGGGCTGGCCGCCGCCTCGAACCACTGCAGGTTGAGCGACTGGCTGCGCGCGGCCAGCTCAGGGTGCGTCAGCAGCGCGCTCAGGTCCAGCGTCACCGCGACCAGGCCCAGCACGCGCTCCGGTCGATGGGGCAGGGCTTCGCTGCCGTCGACCTCGCCGTCGCGCGCCGCCTCGACCACCGGGCCGTAGAGGCGCAGCGTCAGCCACTGGCCGTCCAGCCCGGTCAGCAGCCCCGTGGCCGAGGTGTGACCCTCCATCGCGGCGCGCTGCAGCGCCGAAGACACCTGCGGGTCGTCCGACTCCTGGCGGGCACCGACGGTGTCCAGCCCCGCCAGCGGCACCGTCCAGAGCCGGCCGAAGCGCGCAGGCGCCCCACTGCCGTTCAGGCGGGGCAGCCAGCTCAGGTTCTGCTGCCAGGGGCTGCGCTCGTGCATCGAATGGGCCAGGCGGCGGAATTCGTCGTACGACACCTGGGTGCGGTGGTGCAGCGCGGCCAGCACCTCCAGGTCGCGCTGGGTGAAGTCGATCGCGTGCTGCAGCGCCACCACCAATCCGCGGCTCTGGGCACGGAACTGCCCGATGCGCGCGTCGCGCTCCAAGTGACCGACGATCGAAGTGATGATCAGCGTCAGGCCGACACCGATGCTGACGAGCGGAAAGGTCAGGCTGGCGATCGGGTCGCGCCGCACCGTGCCGTTCAGCCAGACCAGCAGCAGCGGGGCCACCACCAGCATGCCCGCGCAGTCGCCCGTCCACCACACCAGCCAGCTGTAGGCCAGGTCGTCGGCGGGCAGCAGATCGACGGCCTGCAGGTAGCTGCTGCCCAGCGTCGGCGCGACGAAGCTGCACAGCGCGACGCAGCACGCGAAATACAGCGTGTGTCGCGTCGGCGCCTCCTGCAGCCGGGCGGGCAGTCCGCGCAGCAGCCAGGCGGCCAGCCCGGCCTGCAGCATCGAGGCGCTCGACAGGGCGATCGCGCCCGCCATCGCCGGTGCATGGGCCGCGAACTTCGGCAGCAGGAAGCTCAACCATTCGAGCAGGAAGGCGCCGCCGAACAGCCCCGGCAGCGCTCGCCAGGACCACAGCAGCAAGGCGCCCAGCGCCAACCCCGACGGTGCCCAGAGCACGGTGACCCCCGCGGGACCGATGGACGTGCCGATGCCTGCCCGTGCCGCGCCGTAGTAGGCCAGCGCCAGCAGCAGATTCAGTCCCAGCCAACGGGCCATCGCTCGCCGTGGGCCGTGCTCACCCCGGTCTGTCACGAACCTCGCCCTGTGTGTGGATTTGCCATTTTCGGTCGCTCAGCGAGTGTAGGGCAGTGCGCACACCTGTGCTGCGGTGGCAGGCGCGCCGTTTCCCGGCGGCAGGTTCCAGCGCTTCAGCGGTTGTTGAGTTCGATCATTTCCGCCGCGGCGCAGGTCAGGCCCAATGGCTGCATTCCCCGCGTCGGGACGCGCAGCGGCCTGCCGGGCCGCCCAGGCCTGTCGCGCCGGCGAATCGGAGGGGTTGCCGATGACGCAGATGACCTGTCTGAAATGCGGGAAGGTGGCGCAGTTCGATCGGCCCGACGACGGCAGCGCCTGCCCGGAATGTGGGGCCATCTACGCCAAGGTGCTGGCGGCGCTGCGCCAGCGTCGTGCGCTGCAGGCCGCGGCGGCCGACGCGGGCGAGCGCCGCGGCGTTACCCCGTCGACGCTGCGCCCAGCCGGGGCGCA
>DAOLLE010000096.1:0-8785 GCA_035331205.1 Burkholderiaceae bacterium | reverse complement strand
CCCCTCTGAAGGCGCCTCCGCCAGCCCCCGCGCCGGCGCCTTCAGAGGGGCATGATCGGCGCGATGGCGCGCATTGCGGCGAGGACGAGGAGGAGGACGCGCGCGTTGGCCACGACTCCGATCGGCATGACGGCCGCGATTCCGGTACGCCGGTGCCGCCGCTGCCCGGTGACCGTGTGGAGCACGACCGGGAGCGCGATGGCGAGCGGCCGCGCGGCAACCCGGGTTCCGATCGCGCCAGCGGTGAGGAGGAGCGCGACGACCGTGGCCGTGATCACGGCGGTGAGGGCCGCCGTGAGCAAGGTGGTGAGCGCGGTCGGGATGATGGGGGGGCTGCTGGCTGTGACGATGCGGGGCGGGATGGCGCCCATCGCGCGGGCGATCGCGGCACCGACTCAGGCGGCGACCGGGGCAATGACCGTGGCGGTGTGCCGATTTCAGACCACGTTGGCGAACGCGCGGCCGAGCGCGATGGCGATCGCCACGAGGGCCGCAGCGGCGTGCAAAGCGCGGGTGACGAGGACGACCCGGCCTGGTGTGCCACGGTGCCGGCAGGGCTGGACGACCACGGGCCGATGCAAGAGAGCGGGCGCGGCGACGACGCTGCCTCGGCACCGGCCGACCCGGGGCGCGCGGTGACACACGACGGCGCCGGACACGGCGGCCTGCCCGGTCAGGTTGGCTCCGCGGACCACGGCGGGCATGGCGTGCACACCGCTGGGGCGCTGACGGGCGATGGCGGCGGCTGTGGGCTGCCCGACGTGCCGACGCCTGCCGAGCTGGGCGGGCTGCTCGACGGCCTGGTCAGCGATTTCCGCCAGGGCGCCTCGGTGCTGGCCTGGCATCTGGCCGAGCCGGCGAAGGAGGCCGCCTCGGGTGGCGATGGCTGGCACCTCCCCGCGACCGGGTCGGCGACGGGCCCGATGATCGGCGTGGGCAGGGATGCGGCCCTTGCTCCCTCGTTGGATTTGCACGATCTGCTGGGGGGCGGGGGGCATGCGCTGTTGCATGGCCTCGACCTGGAGGCGGCGCTGCAGCGCGCGCTCGACTCGACCGGGGCGGCGCACGGCACGCAACCCGCGCCGACGGTGCAAGGGTTGCCGGAGGTGCATCACTTCAGCGCAGGCGATGCGGCGGTGGCTTGTGCCCCGGCCTCGTCTCAGGGCGCCTCGACCGAGCCGGCGCACGCTGCGTCCAGCCACGGGGGCGGCGGCGAGGCGCAGCATGCGCTGGTGTCGCTGGAGCTGGGTTGGTCGAGCGGTGGTGCGGCGGCGTCCCCGCTGGCGCCGCTGCTGGACCCGCACCGGCATGGCAACGAGGGCTGTTGAGCAAGGCGCCCGGTGTCACCACCTGAACGAAGCCGGGCGCCGCCCGGCTTTGTCCGTGTTGGGTGAGCGGTCGATCGACCCGGCAGCTGGCTGGTCACTCGGCCTGCGTGGCTTCGATCGATAGGTCGAGGCAGGAGGCCACGTCCTGGCCGGCCTGGCGGGCGGGTACGTAGCGGGTGGCGCTCAGGAGGCTGCGCAGGCGTGGCAGCAGGTCGCTGTCCTCGGCCGCGGCTTCCACCGCATCGATGCGGCGCACCCGCCCGAGGGCGTCGATGTGCAGGCGCAGGCGCAGCGATCGGCCACTGGGCAGGCTGCCGTCCAGCGCCTGCCAGTCCGGCTGCGAATAGGGCAGGGCGATGCGGTCGAGGCCGGCGGCGCTGGGGCAGACCTCGGCCGCCGGTTGTGCCGGTTCACGTCGGGCCGGTGTGTTCGACGGGTGGCCCGGCGGCGGCGGTTCGGCCGGTGGGGCTTCCCCCGCGGGGGGGCGGGGGCCTCGACCAGCCGCAGGGTCACGGGCGCGGCCGGTCGGAGGGGGGGACGGGTTACGGCCGGGTCTGGCGCATCGAGCCACAGCGCGGCCGCCGCATGCAGCGCCAGTGCGGCGCCGGCGGCGACGCGGAGCTGGGGCGCTCGGCCGGACATGGCGGCGGCTCAGTTGATCGTGGGCACTTCGCGCCAGTTGATCCGGCGCAGGCCTGCGGCGGAGCTGAAGCTGCCGGGCAGGTTGTCGACCTGGCCGTTGCTGCGCCCGGAGATCAGGCGGATGCGGCCGCTGATGTTCTTGAACGCCAGGTCGGAGGCCAGCCCGGACGCGAAGGTGGTCATCGCGATCGCCGTGCCGCTGCTGTCGGTCAGCGCGGTCTTGCCGGTGGCGAAGTTGACCGCGAAGATCCTGCTGGTCGGGGTGGGGGTGCAGGGCTTGCTGTCGGGCAGGTTGACCGCGACGCCGACGACGCCGTAGTTCACCGTCGGGGCGATGGTGATGCGCTCGGCGATCCCGCTCGTCGCGTCCGTGCCGAGGTCGTAGTACCAGCCCATCGGCTGTGCGGGTGAGCTGCCGATGCCACTGAGCAGCGAGCTGTTGGCGTTGAGCTTGCCGCGCGTGACCGGGAAGCTGACACCGCTGGGCAGCGTGGCGGTGGTGTAGGGCGCGGCGGCGGTACCGTCGATGATCGCGTAGAAGCTCTGGCGCTGCGTGCTGCCGCTGTCGCTGTCGGCCAGCAGGCGGCCGGTGCCGACCAGCACGTAGCGCTTGGCGGTGGCGGGGTCGACCATCACACGCACCGGGCTGCTGACCGGCTGGGCGTTGCCGCTGGCGTCGCTGAGCGTGGCGATCTTGGTGGGCGCCGGGTAGCTGCCCGAGGCGGCGCTGAGGTCGAAGCGCCAGAGGTTGCCCTGCAGGTCGGCGGCGTAGGCGGCGGTGGCGGTGAAGCTGGTCAGGTCCGGCACGAAGGCGGTGACGTAGGCCAGGTTCAGCGGCGCGGCCGTGCTGCCCGTGCCGGTGGCGATGGCCTCGAGCAGCGCGCCGGTCTTGGGGTTGACGATGAAGAGGTAGCCCCGGCCGTCGGCGTTGTTGTAGCCCGAGGGAATCAGCGCCACCCAGCCCCACTTGGCGGTCTTGACCACCCGGGCGTCGCCGTAGCTGTAGCCCAGCCGGCTGTCGGTGAACTCCCAGAGCACCTGGCCGGCCACCGCGGTCTCGGTCGTCCAGGCGGCGGGGTCGGTGACGTCGATCGCGAAGTAGCCCTTGCCGCCCTTGCCCAGTGCGCCGATCAGCAGCGAGCGCCAGTCGCTGCTGGCCGGGGTGCTGCTGGTACCGGCGCGGTTGAAGTCGAGGTCGAAGACCTGAGGGGTGGCGTCGACGTAGTAGCAGCAGCACCCCGGCCAGCAGCACCCCGGCCAGCAGCACCCCGGCCAGCAGCACCCCGGCCAGGCCGCTGTCGGCGGCGCTGCTGGCGCTGCCGTAGACGAAGCTGGGGATGTAGGCGAACAGCTCGCTGCCCGCGCTGCTGCCGGTGGCGCTGCCGTCGAAGGCGTGCAGCATGCCGTCGTTGGCGCCGGCGTAGACGACGGGCCGGCGCCCGGCGTAGCTGCGCTTGAAGGCGTTGTAGCCCGGGTTGCTGGCCTCGTAGTAGGTCGCGTTGGGTGCGCCGACGACGGTCAACTTGGCGTTGACGATGTCGCCCAGCACATGGCTGCGCGTCCGGTAGGGGCCACCGGCGCTCTGCTCGTTGCTGCGATCGCCGCGCAGGAAGGCCAGGTAGTTGGCCTGGGACTGCGAGGCGGTGGCGACGCCGGGCACTGCGGCGAAGGAGGCCCAGTAGGTCCGCGACGACAGCGTGGCCGCCGTGAGGCTGGCGGCGGTGAAGGGCAGGGCAGCGCCGCCGCTGGTGCAGCAGGTGACGATCCGTCGGTTGGCCGGCGGCGTGGCGTCGAGCAGCGTCGTGGCGTTCCACACCGCCGTCAGCGTGGGCGTGCCGTCGCCGGCGTAGGCGACGCTGGAGCCGACCAGGCTGCCGCTCCAGGTCTGCGGCTCGTAGCCGGCGGCGTAGCTCAGGCTGCCGCTGCTGGCTTCGTTGGGCGAGGCCGAGGAGAAGGCGGTGGTGGTGCTCGCGCTGGCCTCGGAGACGATGCGCGCGAAGGCCTTGGACAGGCTGTCGCGGATCTCCTCCACCTGGCCACCGGCGAAGTAGTTGTCCGGCCGCAGGTCGCTGCCGACGAGGTCGCCGGTGGTGTTCCACATCGAGGTGGTCAGCGTGGCGCTGCCGTTGCCGGCCGAGTAGGGCGAGAAGCCGCTCGGGACCGTGAAGCCGCCGTACTTGGCGGCCAGCCAGTACTGGTTCTTCGAGAGGTAGGACTGGCCCTCCATCACGTCGACCCAGTAGGTGCTGACGGTCTGGCTGCCGGCGAGGTCGCTGCGCTGGTCGCGGGTGTGGGCGTCGTAGGCCAGGCCCGCCATGAAGTAGGAGTTCTGGCGGTAGCCGTTCATCAGGCCGCTGCCCAGGCCGAAGATCCCCTCGAGCGTGCCGACCATGTCGGTGGCGGTCTTGACGTTGATCGCGCTGTCCGCGCTGACCTGGGCCGGCATCGCGGGCTCGCTCGTGCCGCGGATGGTCGAGCCGTAGAGGTTGGCGTCGTTCCAGGCGTTGACGTCGCCGATGCCGAGGATGAAGTTCTTCTGGCAGCTGTAGGCGATCGGGTCGTCCCAGCTGGTGATCACCGGAAAGCCGTCGACCCAGTTGGCGACGTCGGCGGCGCTGGCGGCCCCGCTGAGCTGCGAGTATTCGTTGACGTTGCCGAGGTTGCGGTAGTAACGCAGCCCGGCGTAGTAGAGCTCGCTGACCGGGTCGTAGTACTTGTAGCGGTTGCCGGTGGCGAACTGACCGAACTTGTTCAGGTAGTTCATCACGCCGGAGTTGGTGACGCTGACGCTGTAGCCGCTCTGTGCCAGGGCGTAGGCCGCGGTGGCGGTGGCATCCGCGGCGTCGGGGTTGGTGGTCATCACGCCGGTGCTGGCGTCCCACTCGGCGGCGCCGTTGCTCACCGAGGTGGAGCCCGGCACGGGCTGGGTCGGCGCGACGTACTTCATGCGCGCGCGCATCACGCCGCCATCGCGCGAGGGCGCGCCGTCGTTGAGGTAGCCGAAGGCCGAGAAGCGCAGGCGCTGCGCGTACTGCTGGATCAGGCCTTCGGGCTTGTACTGGCCATTCGGGTAGAGCTGACAGTTGGACTCGACGCCGACGCTGCTGTCGCAGACCTTCACCTGGACATAGAGTTCGTAGACGAGGCCCGGCATGGCCAGCGCGAGCAGGTTGTAGGAGTTCTGGCCGGTGTAGGGGAGTGTGCCGAGGGGCGGGGTGGTGCTGTTCAGATCGGCGCTGCCGGTGACCCAGATCCGGTAGCCCCCGCCGTAGACGCGGCTGCCGACACTGGCCCAGTTGAAGGGCGTGGCACCGGCGATGTCGGCGGTGGTGGTCTTGTTCGGGAACCAGCCACTGCCGCCCGAGCCGTCGTGGTAGGTCTTCTGCAGGATGGTGGCGCTGCTGCTGTCGACCTTGCGGGTGCCGCCGGTCATGACCCAGCGGAAGGCGTCCAGCGTGTGGGCGCTGGCCCAGTTCAGCCAGTTGCCGCTCCACAGCGAGGTGGTCGCGTTGCTGCTGCAGGCGTGGCCGCTGGCCGCCGACTGCGGCGTGAAGTAGCTGTCGGCCGGCAGCAGCAGGTTGTAGACGTAGCGGTAGCACTTGTCCGGGTCGAAGTAGCCCAGGAAGGTGCTCGCGGCGCTGTAGGCCGTGGTGCTGAAGTAGGCCGGCGTGCTCGCGGTGGGCCACTCCACCGACAGCGCAAGCAGCAGGTTGCCCGGCGCGGTGCTGGTGGCGAACAGCGGGGCGTCGGCCAGGTCGATGGCGCGGCCGCTGCCCGGCGGCAGGAGCAGCGCCAGGGCGCAGGCGGTGGGGCCCAGGATGGAGCGCAGGGTGGGGCGGCGCATGGCAATCGGGTTCGGGGTTGGAGCGGCTCAGCGCAGCACGGTGGACTGGAAGAAGGCCTGGGTGTTGCGCGGCCCGCTGGCGCGCACGCTGATGCGGTAGACCGGCTGCGTCTCGGCGTTGACGAGCTTGTAGCGGTCGTCGGCGGCGCTGTCCGTGGCGCGGTTGGCGGTGGCGCAGCTGGTGGACAGCGCGCTGCCGGTGGCGGCGCACTGGCGGTCGATCACCCAGCGCACGGTCACGCCGGTGGCGCTGTCGGTGATGTCCGCGCCGGTGAAGCCGGCGTTGGTGAAGGCGCTGTCGTTGACCAGCACCGTCGGGATGCCCTGGGCGTTGCTGGCCAGCCGGCTGGCCGCGTAGTTGTTGGCCAGGCTGTCGGCCTCGCGGTTGGTCTCGGTCGAGAGTGCGCCGCTGCTCAGCAGCGTGCTGGCCTGTGCGAAGCCGCGTTCGGCCTGGTTGGCCAGGTCGCGGCGGAAGGCCAGGTTGCCGGCCTGCAGCAGCGACACGTCCATCGCCCGGACCAGCGCCACGCCCGCCAGCAGCAGCACGACGAGCGCGACGAGCGTGAAGGGCAGCACGATGCCGCGGGGGCGGTCGGCGGGCCCCCTTCCTGCGGCGCTGCGGGGTTGGCGTGTGCGCATCATCCGGGCGGCAGCAGCAGGTTGTTGCGCAGCGGGACGGTGATCTCCATCGTCCGGTAGCGGTACTGGCGCTCCGTGCTGCTGAGGCTGCGCGTGTAGGTCAGGCTGGCACCGAGATCGCCGAACAGGGTCAGCGAGGCGGGCGTGTCGGTGGCGTCGGCGCGTGCGGTGCGCAGGATCAGGCCGACGCGGATGGCCTTGACGCTGCGCAGCTTCGCGGCGGCGGCGCTGCTGCCGTCGAGCATGGCACTGAGCGCGTAGTTGCCGGTCGGCGCCACCCAGCTGTCGGCGACGCCGTCGGCGTCGCTGTCCACCGCGTAGAGCCCGTGCAGCTCGAAGACGCCGTCGGCCAGCGGCTGCAGCGGTGTCGAGCTGGTCTGCAGCAGGTCGTAGCTGTAGAGCGTGTTGTGGTCGCCGACGCCGAAGATCAGGAAGTTCGGCGGGTTGCCAGCGGCGACGTTGCCCAGACCCATGACCTCGCCGAGGCTGGAGACGCTGGTCAGCGCGACGCTGCCGATCGTGGCGGCGTAGTAGCTGCCGGCCAGGTCGATCGTGCTCAGGCTGCCGGGGCTGAAGGTCGACGACACCTGCTCGACGAGGCAGTCCGCCGTGCCGGTGCTCGCCGGCTGCTGGTCGGCCACCAGCAGCAGGTCGCTGGCGCTGAGCCCGATGGTGCTGGCGACCTGCAGCGAGCTGCTCTGCGACAGCGCTGCAAAGGGCATCGGCGCCTCGGCCTGACCGGCGGCGCCACCCATCACGATCAGCACGTCCGAGCCGGCGCCGCTGACGTTCGGCGTGGTCTGGCTGTTGCCGATCACCACCGGCGCCAGCCGGAACAGGCCGGCGCTGCCGGTGTTGACGCTCGCGAAGGGCGCCGGCAGGGCAGACGGGCGGGGCAGGATCTGCGTGCCGGACTTCGAGGCCAGCAGCCGGCAGCCGTAGGCGTAGGAGGCGGCCGGCGAGAGGCCGGTGCCGGCGCTGCGCACCCAGCGGTCGAGCAGCTGCAGCACGTAGGCACCGGCCTGGCTGGCGTCGGACGTCGCGTGCGTGCTGCGCTGGGAGGCGCCGGTGACCTTGAGTACGCTGGCCGCGGCGACGGCGATCGCCAGCCCGACCACCAAGCCGACCATCAGCTCGATGAGGGTGAAGCCGCAGGCGGTACGGCGTGGCTGCGGGTGCGGTGTTGGGTGCGGCGTCATGGCAGCAGCACCTTGGTGATGTATTGCTGGCTGCCGCCGCTGCTGGGCAGGTTCGGTGGGCGCCAGCTGATCGTGATCGTTGCCACGCCCGCGGCGTCGGTGGCGACGCTGCCGCTGCCGTTGGGCAGGCCGCTGGCGGTCGGCGAGGCGACGCGGGTCTGCCAGGCGGTGACGGTGGCGCTGGGCAGGCTGCTGCTGCGCGCCAGCCACATCAGGCTGGCCAGCTCGTTGGCGAGCAGCGCGGCGCGGTTGCGGTCCTCGGCGTCGAGTGCGTACTGGATCGCCCGGGCGTGCAGCGCGGCCATGCCGATGATGCCGAAGGACAGCAGCAGCAGTGCGATCAGCCCTTCGAGCAGGGTGATGCCGCGCTGCGGCCGACATCCCGCGTGCACAGGCTGGAGGCGGTGGGACCGGGTCATGGCGATGCGTTCGGGCCGGCCTCAGCAGCCGTCCGGTGCGCTGGTGGACAGGCTGCGCGAGGGGTCGCACAGCCGCACCTGCCCGCCCAGGAAGACCTGTACGCGCAGCGGCTTGGAGGCCGAGGGGTTGGTCAGGTCGTAGGTCGTCGGCGCGGTGGCGCTGGCCGGCGCGCTGCAGGTCTGGCCCAGGCCGGTTGCGCTGTTGGCGACCGGGCGGCCGATGCTGTTGAAGCACAGCAGCGCCGGGCCGGTGATGCCGATGCCCATCGACGCGGGCAGTGCGCTGCCGTGCAGGTAGAAGCTGTCGTCGGCCGTCTCGCCGGCCAGCAGCGGCAGCGCTTGCACGTACCAGTTGCGGCCGTTCGCTGCAGGCGTGGCGGCCAGGGCGGGCGTGGCGTTGGTCAGCGCAAGCACGGTCTGGCGGTTGCGGCGCAGCGCCTCGCTCTGGGCCAGGCGCAGGCTGTTCTGCAGTTGTTCGGCGGCACTGCGCACCCGGGCGTTGGCCAGCCAGGCGGTCAGCGGTGGCATCGCGGTGGCCAGCAGCAGCACCAGGATGGACACGCTGATCAGCAACTCGAGGGCGGTCAGGCCGCGCTGGCTCAGCATGTGTCCCCCTTGCGGGTGATCCAGCAGCGGTGGCCGCCGCTGGGCACGCTGCCCCAGCCGCTGGGCAGCGCGGTGGTGCGCGCATCGCCGTGGTGGTCGATGGTGTAG
>DAOLLE010000095.1:0-8788 GCA_035331205.1 Burkholderiaceae bacterium | reverse complement strand
TGGCGCTGCAGGCGGTGAAGTACAAGTCGGAAGACTTCCGCATGGTGCAGATCATCGGCGCCTTCCCGATGGCGGTGCTGGCGCGCAAGGACCTGCCGGCCAACAACATCGACGAGCTGGCCGCACTCGCCAAGAAGGCCGCCGCCGAGGGCCGGCCGCTGACCTACGGCAGCGTGGGCGTCGGCTCGTTCTATCACGTGCTGGGCGAGCACTTCGCCCACATTGCCGGCGCGCCGATGACGCACGTGCCCTACAAGGGCATGGCGCCGCTGTCCACCGACCTGGCCGGCGGGCAGGTGGACGTGAGCTTCATCGTCGTGGGCGCCAAGGACGTGGCGCTGGTCGACCAGGGGCGGCTGAAGATCCTCGGCACGCTGGCCCCAGCGGGCAAGGTGGAGGTGCCGCTGCTCAAGCGCTGGCCGAGCGTGAACGATGGCAAGCTGGTCAAGGACTTCGCCTACAACGCCTGGACCGGCTACTTCGTGCGCCGTGACACGCCCGAACCGGTGGTGCAGGCGCTCAACAAGGCGCTGGCCAGCGCGATGGGCGATGCCGAGGTGCGCAAGCAGCTCGAAGGCCTGGGCGGGATGATTCCGGCGATGATGAACGCGGCCGAGGCGCAGAAGGAGTACGAGGCGCAGACGGCACGCTTCCGCGCCATCGCCAAGTCGATCAAGCTGGAGGCGCAGTGAGCCGGCCCGACGAAGCGGCCGCACTGCTGGCGCAGATGCGCGAGGCGGCGGCGCCCTTCATTGAGCTGCGCCGCGACCTGCACCGCCACCCCGAGCTGGGCTTTGCGGAGCTGCGCACCGCCGAGATCGTCGCCGAGCGGCTGGCCGCCTGGGGCTACGAAGTGGCCCGGGAGGTCGGCGGCACCGGCGTGGTGGGCACGCTGCGCCGCGGCCAGGGGCCCCGGCGGCTGGGCCTGCGCGCGGACATGGACGCCCTGCCGATCCAGGAGACGGAGGCCGAGGGCCGCCCCTGGCGCAGCCGCCACGCCGGGCGCATGCACGCCTGCGGGCACGACGGCCACACCGCGATGCTGCTGGCCGCGGCCGAGTGGCTGGCGCGCGAGGGGGTTTTCGACGGCACGCTGCACCTGATCTTCCAGCCTGCGGAAGAGCTGGCCGGCGCGCCCGGCGGCAGCGGTGCGCAGCGCATGCTGGCCGATGGGCTGTTCGAGCGCTTTCCCTGCGACGCGGTGTTCGCGATGCACAACATGCCCGGCCTCCCCCAGGGCCGGCTGCTGCTGCGCGAAGGCGCGGCGATGGCCTCCTCCGACCACGCCACGATCACGCTGCATGGCGTGGGCGGGCACGGCGCGATGCCGCACTTGGCTGCCGACCCGGTGGTGGCCGCCGCCAGCCTCGTGATGGCGCTGCAGACCATCGTCTCGCGCAACGTCGACCCGCAGCAGACGGCAGTGGTCACCGTCGGTGCGCTGCACGCGGGCAAAGCCAACAACGTCATCCCGGCCCAGGCCACGCTGGAGCTGAGCCTGCGCTCGCTCGACCGCGGCGTGCGCGAGCTGCTGCAGCGGCGCATCCTGGCGTTGGTGGCCGCGCAGGCCGAGAGCTACGGCGTGCGCGCCGAGATCGACTGGAAGCCGGGCTACAGCGTGCTGGTCAACACCCCGGCCGAAACCGAATTCGCCCGCCAGGTGGCGCTGGAGCTGCTCGGCCCGGAACAGGTCACGCTGCAGGGCCCGGCACTGACGGGCAGCGAGGACTTCGCCTTCCTGCTCGAGCGGGTGCCGGGCAGCTACCTGCTGATCGGCAACGGGGAGCGCAGGCCCGAGGACGCTGGCGCCCAGGCCCCGCCCCCTGGCGCCTGCATGGTTCATCACCCGGGCTACGACTTCCACGACGACAATGTCGCCGTTGGCGCGGCGTTCTGGGTGCGGCTGGTGGAGCGGTACCTGGCGGCTCCGGCCTAGTCTGCAGGAGAGAGGCGATGGCGATGGCGGTGTCGATATCGGTGTTCGACCTGTTCAAGATCGGCATTGGGCCTAGCAGTTCGCACACCGTCGGGCCGATGCGGGCCGCCCGCCGCTTCGTCGGGGCCCTGGCCCACGACGGGCTGCTGGCGCTGACGGCGCGGCTGCGCTGTGAGCTCTTCGGCTCCCTCGGCGCCACCGGCAAGGGCCACGGCAGCGACAAGGCGGTGCTGCTGGGGCTGGCCGGCCACGACCCCGAGACGGTGGATGTGGACGCCGTGCCGGCGCTGCTCGAGGGCATCCGCCGCAGTGGCCAGCTGGCGCTGTCACCCGGGGAGGGGACCATCCACGCGGTGGCTTTCGACGAGCGCAGTGACCTGCTCTTCCACCGCCGCCAAAGCCTGCCGCAGCACGCCAACGGCATGCGCTTCAGCGCACTGGCCGCCGACGGTGCCCTGCTGAGCCAGCGGCAGTACTACTCGGTGGGTGGCGGCTTCGTCGTCAACGACGGCGAGGCGGCGCACGGGCCCGGGGACGCCGAACACCCCCCGCTGCCGCACCCCTTCCACAGCGCCGCCGAGCTGCTGACGCTGACGCGGCGGCTGGACTGCTCGATCGCCGAGCTGATGCGCCGCAACGAGCGCCAGCAGCGCAGCGACGCCGAAATCGACGCCGGCCTGCTGCGCATCTGGCGCGTGATGCAGGACTGCGTGGCGCAGGGTTGCCGCAGCGTCGGCCACCTGCCCGGCGGGCTGCGGGTGCGCCGGCGCGCCCATGCGCTGCACCGCAGCCTGAGCGCAGCGGCCACGGCGGCGGCCGCCTCCGGCGCCAGCCCCGCAGACGAGCTGCAGGCGATGGACTGGGTCCACCTCTTCGCGCTGGCGGTGAACGAGGAGAACGCCGCGGGCGGGCGGGTCGTGACCGCGCCGACCAACGGCGCCGCCGGCATCGTGCCCGCCGTGCTGCACTACTACGCGCGCTTCGTGCCCGGGGCCGACGAGGCCGGGGTGATCGACTTCCTGCTCACCGCCGCAGCGATCGGCATCCTCTACAAGGAGAACGCCAGCATCAGCGGCGCCGAGGTGGGCTGCCAGGGCGAGGTCGGCGTCGCCTGCTCGATGGCCGCCGCCGGCCTGTGCGCGGTGCTGGGCGGCACGCCGGCGCAGGTCGAGAACGCCGCCGAGATCGGCATGGAGCACCACCTGGGCCTGACCTGCGACCCGGTCGGCGGGCTGGTGCAGATCCCCTGCATCGAGCGCAACGCGGTGGCGTCGGTGCAGGCCATCAGCGCCGCGCGCATGGCGCTGCACGGCGACGGCACGCACCACGTCAGCCTCGACCAGGTCATCCGCACCATGCGCCAGACCGGCGCCGACATGATGAGCAAGTACAAGGAGACCGCCCGCGGCGGTCTGGCGGTCAACATCGTCGAGTGCTGAACGGGCCGGCGTTGCTGGTGGCGGCCCTCGGCGGGTCAGGCCTGGACGGTGAAGTGCGACATCATGCACTTGTCCTCGTGCTCGACCAGGTGGCAGTGGTAGGTGTAGTCCCCGGTATAGCCAGGGGGGAACCACACCAGCAGCTCGACGAGCTGGCCGGAGGGGATCATCACCGTGTCCTGTCGCGCGATGCGATCGAGGCCCAGATCCGAGGGCGCGAGCTCGGTGAAGGCACCGACCGGCCCGTCACCCAGCTGCCAGCGGCGCGTGACGACGAAGTTGACCAGGTGGATATGCAGCGGGTGCATGTCCGGGTCGCCGGACAGGTTGTTCAGCGGCTGCGCATTGCCGATGTTGGCGACGTACCAGCGCTCGTAGGTACCGGCCTTCGGGGTGATCGTCGGCGCGTGCAACGCCGGGTAGGCGTTGGCCGCCGCGATGTCGGGCGCGGTGACGTCGGCAAAGAAGCTGCGCCGCGCCACCGTGTAGCCGCGCTGTGCCGCCGAGGGGCCGCCCAACGGTGGGTTGCTCGCGCTGGCCAGGTCGACGTCGAAGGGCAGCAGCCAGTCCTGACCACCGGCACTCAGCTCGAAGAGCTGCACGTCGCCCCAGCCGTCGACGCCGTTGACCGACTCGTTGCGCGTCAGGCCTTCGGTGTTGCTCATCAGCAGGATCAGGCGGTTCGGGCCGAAGGGGGCGCCGCTGGCCGCGACGAGCTGGCGCCCGTCCCATCGGAAGTCGTCGTCGTCGGCAGCGGAGGCCAGCACCGCGTCCAGCGCAGCAACCGCGGGTGAGCGCGCATCGGCGGGTGCGGCGGTCAGAGTCAGGTCGGCCACCCGGGCGATCGACGAGCCCAGCGCGTCGTACAGCGCCCGGTCCTGGCTGCTGTAGGCCACGCTGCGCGGGTACTGGACGCAGTTTTCCTCGGTGGTGAAGATGGCCTCGGCATTGCGGTCGTCTTCGGCCGCCAGGTCGAGCAGGCCGAGGTTGACCAGTCGCAGGCGCTGCACCGACGCCGGCAACGCCGCCAGGTCCACGACGATGTCGCGCCGCTGGGCGCAGGCCAGCACCAGGGCGCCCGTCGCTTCCGGCGCCAGTGAGTACGACAGCAGGCCGCCCTCGTTGCCGATGAGGCGCAGCAAGTCGGTGTACCAGAGCCGGCCGCTGCCGGCGGCGAGTGCGTCCGGGTCCAGCAGCGCGAGCGCGTAGGTGCGGGCGTTCGAGCCATTGAGCACCCGCAGGCGCCAGGCCTGGCGTGCCAGCGTCAGGTGGGGTGCGAGGTGGCCATTGACGAACAGCGTCTTGCCGAGGAATTCGGGCCGGTTCGCGCTGTCCACCGCCCGCCCCGAGGGCACGCCGGCGAGGAAGTCGATGCCCTTCTGGTCCTTGGTCAGGTGACGGTCCTGGATGACCAGCGGCAGCTCCTGGGTGGCGCCTCCGACCAGCGCGAGGATCGCGTCGTCCGCGGCGTCGCGGATGAAGTACAGCCCGGCCAGCCCGGCATGGACGTTGACGCCGGTGCGATCCATCGAGTGGTCGTGGTACCAGAGCATCGTTGCGCGCTGGTCGTTCGGGTAGGTGTAGCTGTGCGACGACGGGAAGCCATAGGGATTGCCGGCAAAGCCCAGGGGCGTGAGCGGCCAGCCGTCGGCGCTGCCGGCCACGCGCGCGCCATGCAGGTGCGTGACCACGCCCACCGGCGACTGCAGCACCACGTTGCCGCACATCTCCAGCGGCGCGGGGGGGTTGATCGGCGGATCGGCGAGCAGCTTCTGGCTGGCGCCGGACGCCGGGATCTGGTTCGTCCAGGTGATCGTGCAGGGCGTGCCGCGGCGCACCACGATGGTCGCGCCCAGGTGGTTGGGCAGCACGCTGGCGCTGGAGGTGACGCCATCGACGGCGTAGACCCAGGCGTTCGCCGCGCTCGGCGCCTGGCCGGGCACCCACTCGACCGCGCGGGCCTGCACCGAGATCGACAGGGCCTTGGGCCGGTCGACGGCCAGGATGTCGCTGAACGGCGCCTGGGCCGAGCCGCCGCTGCTGCTGGCGTCACTGCGGTTGTCACCGCCTCCGCCACAGCCCGACAGGCTGACGAGGGAGGCTGCCTGGGCGAGGCCGCCGCCGACGGCGGCGCACCATGTCATGAAGCGCCGACGCGAGGGGTCTACGCCCCGCGGGTCCCGGTGGGTCATCTGGAATCCTTCCTGGCTGGGTGTGGAGGCGCGCAATTTTGCATTTCTTAAGCAATTCTTAGCGCATCGACACCTGTGCATACGCCCGCCGATGACTGGCTTGTTGCGATGCAACATCGGAATGCGGGGGGTCGCGGCGGGCTTGTCACCACCGCCCCGCCGATGCGCCGCCCGCGGTAGAGTGGCCTGCATGGACTGGGACCACCCGAACCCCTTCACCCGCAGCGTCGCCCCGCAGCCGGCGGACATCGACGGGCTGAACCACACGAACAACGCCGTCTACCTTCAGTGGTGCGAAACCACCGCCTGGGCGCACTCCGAGGCGCTGGGGCTGGGCCTGGCCGACTACCGGCGGCTGGACCGCGCGATGGCGATCCACCGCGGCGAGTACGACTACCTGCTGCCCACGCAGGTGGGCGACGAGCTCGTGCTGGGCACCTGGCTCTTGCCCGGCGACGGCAAGGTGAAGATGGAGCGGCGCTTTCAGCTGATCCGGTCGCGCGATGGCGCCACGGTGCTGCGCGGACGCTGGGTGCTGGTGTGCATCGAGCTGGCCAGCGGCCGGGCGCGGCGCATGCCGCCAGAATTCCTCGCCGCCTACGTCGCGGCCCGGGGCAGGCCGCCACCGGTCGGTCTGCCACCGCCCGCCGATGTAACTTGACTTAGGGCAGGTCCGGCTCAGAAGGGTGCACCGCCCCGGTGCAAGGTGTCCTCGGTGCCGCCTGCTTGGATTAGAGTGTCTGCATCCGCGCGATGCATCACCCAGCGCATACCTAGAGGAGTCCTCCGATGTTCCCCGAATTCCGCGACCTGATCACCCAGCTCAAGACCTCCGACCAGCACTTCCTGCACCTGTTCGACAAGCACAACGAGCTGGACCAGCAGATCAAGAACATGGAGTCCCACCTGGTACACGCCACGCACGAAGAGATCGAGAACCTGAAAAAGGAGAAGCTGCACCTGAAGGATCAGCTCTACGGCATCCTGCGCAAGGCCAGCGCTGCCTGACGCAGTCGCCCGGCGAACAAAGGCCCCGGACCGTGCAGGTGCCGGGGCCTTTGTTTTGGGGTGCTGCGCTTACTCGGCCGGCCCGATGGTCAGGCGGACCTCCCCCACGCCCTCGACGTGACCGGTGAGCACATCACCGGGGACCACCGCGCCCACGCCTTCGGGCGTGCCGGTGTAGATGATGTCGCCGGGCTGCAGGTGGTAGTACAGCGACAGGTCCTCGATGATCTCGCGGATGTTCCACAGCAGCTTGTCGATGTCCGACTTCTGCTTGGTCTGGCCGTTGACTTCGAGGGCGATCTCGCCGCGCTCGATCACCACGCCGGGCATCGGCACCACCTCGGAGCAGACGGCGCCCTGCTCGATGTCCTTGGCGGTGTCCCAGGGGCGGCCCTTGTCGCGCGCAACCAGCTGCAGGTCGCGGCGCGTCATGTCCAGGCCGGTGGCGTAGCCGTAGATGTGCTCGTGCGCCTGCGCCGCCGGGATGCGAAAGCCCGCCTTGCCGATCACCAGCACCAGCTCCATCTCGTAGTGGAAGTTCTTCGTTTCCGGCGGGTAGGGGATGGTGGCGCCGCTGTCGACCAGCGCCGAGGGCGACTTGGTGAAGTAGAAGGCGCGCTCGGTGGACTTGTCCACCGGGCGGCCCATCTCGATGGCGTGGGCGGCGTAGTTGCGCCCGACGCAGAAGATGCGGTGGATCGGCAGGCGCTCGGCCAGGCCGCGCACGGGCAGGGACTGAACGGCCGGGGGGTTCCAAAGGTAGGCAGTCATGCGGGGTCCGAAGTCAGGGAGAGTTGGACGCAACGTCAGCGTACTGACTTTCAGTTTATGGGAGGGGGGCTCGCCGACGGCCCGGGATAACCCCGGGCGGGGCCGGACAACCCGGCCCGGGACGGGGGAAGGCCCGCGTCGGCACACTGGGCCGGTCGGCGTCCATCGCCCCTCCTCCTCTGCCCGCCATGCCCCGCTTCGGCTTCGATCACAGCTACGCCCGCGACCTGCCCGGGGCCTTCGTGCCCTGCCGTCCGACGCCGGTGGCCGCACCCCGGCTTCTGTACGTGAACGAGCCGCTGGCGCACGAGCTGCAGCTCGACCCCGACGAGTGGGCCGGCGCGGTGGGCGATGCGCTGTTTGCCGGCAATGCGCTGCCGGAGGATGCCGAGCCGATCGCGCAGGCCTACGCCGGGCACCAGTTCGGTGGTTTCTCGCCGCAGCTGGGCGACGGCCGTGCGCTGCTGCTGGGCGAACTGATCGACCGCCAGGGCCGGCGGCGCGACCTGGCCTTCAAGGGCTCGGGGCGCACGCCCTTTTCGCGCGGCGGCGATGGCAAGGCGGCGATCGGGCCGATGCTGCGCGAGGTGCTGATCGGCGAGGCGCTGCACGCCATGGGCGTGCCAACCACGCGGGCGCTGGCGGTGGCGGCCACCGGCGAGGAGGTCTGGCGCGACCGGCCGCTGCCCGGCGCGGTGCTGACCCGCGTCGCGGCCAGCCACCTGCGCGTGGGCACCTTCCAGTACTTCGCGGCGCGCGGGGCGATGCAGACGCTGCAGCGCCTGCTCGACCACGCCGTGGCGCGGCACGACCCGGCGCTGCGCGACGAGAGCGACGTCGGCGCACGGGCGCTGGGCCTGCTCAACGCGGTGGCGCAGCGCCAGGCCGAGCTGATCGCGCAGTGGCTGAACCTGGGCTTCATTCACGGCGTGATGAACACCGACAACATGGCGATCTCGGGCGAGTCGATCGACTTCGGCCCCTGCGCCTTCCTGGAGGCCTACGACCCCGCGGCGGTGTTCAGCAGCATCGACCACGGCGGACGCTACGCCTACGGCAACCAGGCGGCGATCGCGCGCTGGAACCTGGCTCGGCTGGCCGAGGCGCTGCTGCCGCTGATCGCCGGCCCCGGCGCCGAGGACGACGAGGCGGCGGTCCAGCGCGCCGCGGAGCGGGCGATGGCGGTGATCGACGCCTTCCCGGCCTGGCACGCCGAAGCGCTGCTGCGCGGCCAGCGGGCCAAGCTGGGCCTGGGCGTGAGTGTGGGCGCGGGCGATCCCGCCGACGCGGCAACCGATGCCGCGTTGGTGCGCGACTGGCTGGCCCTGCTGCAGACCCAGGCGGTGGATTTCACGCTGGCCTGGCGGCGACTGGGCGACGCGGCGGGCGGGAACGACGCGCCGCTGCAGGGCCTGCTCGCCGAGCCGGCGGCGCTGGCACCC
>DAOLLE010000094.1:0-8819 GCA_035331205.1 Burkholderiaceae bacterium | reverse complement strand
GCACCGGTCACCTCCAAATGAGATGTCGTGTTCCACACGAAACAACGAGGAGCCCCATGCCTCACCTGCTCGACGGCTTGCACTCTGTGCCCGAGGTCCGGTGGCATGGTGCTGGTCAATCTGCACCTTTACGCCTTGCTGGCTGCGGTCGTCTTGTCAACTGTTACAGGTCCCGTATCGAGTTGCAGCGACTCTCCCTTTTGGTATCTGGTGAAGAGGTCTACGGCCGCGTCGGTGTACTTGTGCGTAAGCTGGTCCGACTTGTGTCCAAGCTTGTATGCGATATGGTACTTATTGTCGGTTGCCGTAATGTCAAAACCGGTCTGTTCCGAGATCGCTTCGATCATTTTTCTGACGTTATACCAGTGAGTGAATCCAAGCTTTTGGGCAACAGCCGAGATCGCATACTTGTAGTCCAGGTTGACCTTCGAAGGATCGGCAAGCGATGTCACCCCGAAAATCTTCGCAAAATTCTCTCCGGACTCGACTGCATGCTCAAGTTGCTGGAAGTTGATCTCGACATGCTTTTTGGGGATGTCAGATCGAATCAATTCGATCGATCTGGCCATCAGCGCACGCAGCAGCTTGGTGTTGATCTTTTCGAGGCTGCCCGCCTGCCCGAATGCCTTGAAGACCCAGTCGAAGGAGTTCGCCGAAATGCTCTTGATCCGAATGTTGACATCGGGTGCAGCAGAGATGACGTACTCTCTGGCCGGGTAGGACGCATCCGTCAAAGTTGGATCCCACTGCAGGATGTAGATGTTCGGAACCGTGTCAGCAGTTGACGCGCGCACCATTCGGTAAACATCGTGCAAGATGGCTTTGATGTTCGGGTCGTCCGCTCTGTAGCCGATGAAAACAAGCGGGTGTTCGATGAAGTAGGTCAGCAGCTTTGCGCTGAGGTACTTGTGGTCGTCGTCAAAGCGTTGGTAGTCGGCTTCGTTGATAACGATCGACTGAGGAATGGTCCGGCAGCCGTGGATCTTGAAAATCTCGCCGATCGCCAGATACCCCTTTCGCATGATCTGCTGGCCCACAATGGGTTCATACTCGGGGAATAGCGGCTCGATCAACTGGTCGTAGTTCGTTGTGATGATCGCGTGCGCGCTGATATCTTTTAATGATTCAATTTCAGCGTCCAGTTCCTTCGAGCCGTAGGATCCTTTTGCATCGGGGCCAAGCCCATGCAACAGTTCGGCAATCTTGTGCTTTATGAAGATGTCTGCGGGGGCGTCCGCAGAAAAATATTCTGGGGGAAAATTGCTCTTCCCTTTGCCCCATGCCCACTCTCGGTAGAGGTCCGTAAAGACCGATCCAATTTTCTTGAGGTCGCCGTTGTAGGTCTGCTTGTAGTAGGCGAAGTCTTTGTCGATCTGCGGGCAGTTCTTCGCGAGCGCTGTTAGAAGCTCCTCCCAGTTCGGACCTTTTGCATAGCGCTTGGAGAACCCTGACCCGATGAACAGGATCGGCTGGCATTCTGCGTCGCCAAGGACTTTGGCGACGTCTGCGGCGACTTCCTCTTGGTACTGCTTGTAGTTCATCGGCACCGGAAAACTCCCTGTCTTCGTGATGTTGCGGGGCGAAAGCATGCCCCACCGTTGAGTTACAGAACTCGGACCAACTCTGCCACCACTCGAACCCTTTCATCGTCCGAGGCCTGCAGTTGAATCGGAGCAAACGCCGGATTCACCGGGCTCAGCGTGATCTTGGCTTTGTGCGGGTTGCCGTCCGCATCTGCCACCTTCTCGCTGCGATAAACCTTCAGCGTGTACTGCCCGCCCGTTTCCGGGTCGGTCACGCCGCTGTGCCACACCAGCAGCTTGCGGCCATCCTTGGTTCCGCCGGGCACCGGGCGGAACAGGCAGTAGCTGCCTGAGGGCACCAGCGGCTCCATGGACTCGCCGATCACCTGGGCGACGAACATGCCCGCGGAGAGACGGAATTCCTCCAGCACGGCCCACTCGTCGGCATGGTCGGCCAAGACTTCCAGGTTGGCCTGCTCGGCGCTCCACAGGCCTGCGGCTGCCTTCAGGCTGCTGATCGGCACACAGGTGTCGTAGGGCTTGAAGCCTGCCTGACCGGGCTGGATGACGGGGAACGGGTAGATCGTGGCAGTCGGGGTGGCGGCGGGTGCGTCGGCCGACTGCACGCCCGAAGCGATCTCAAACCACTCGTCGCTGGCTTCGACCTCCTTCGCCTTGGCCTTGCCGACCACGGCCTTGGCGATGCGGCGCATGTGCGTGCGCATCACGGTCTTGTCGTACAGCTCCTGGTACTGGATGGACACCACCTCGTAGTCGGTGTTCAGGAGTTCATCGCGGATCTGCCGGTCCTGCACCGCTGTTTGCGCGTTGCCGTGCAGGTGTTCGCTCATGCCGTCCAGGTAGACACACACGCCGTCGAACTGGTCGTTCGGTTCGTGGAAGTAGACGTCGGGCCGGGTGACTACGCCGCCGCTCAACTCGATCGACCGCTCCGTTTCGAAGTTGCTGAGACCGGCCGCCTTCAGCATGGCGACGAGCTGTTGCTCGGGCGGGTTGCCCGGCTTCTTGACCTGGTTGTCGTCCGGCAGCACCGCGGGGATCGCGTGGCCGAGGACGAGGCCGTCTCCCCAGGTGGTGATGCGCTCGAAGGCCACATGCCGGTTCAGGTGCTCGTGGTAGAACGAATTGCGGAAGTTCTGCAGGCAGTCAATGCACGAGGTCTCGCAGGCCGATGGGCAGTCCTCCACCAGCGCCAGCGTGTGCTTGACCACGGCGGACCAGTGCTCCAGCAATTGCTCCAGCAGGCCCGAGCCACCGGGCATCGGGTCGTACAAGAGGGCGTCGAACTTGTCCGAACCGGGCTTGCCCAGCACCTGCACCTGCAGGTCCGAGATCTCCATGTCCAGCACGCCCGCAGCGCCCTGGCGCAGCGCTTCCATCACGCTGTAGGCCGCCTCTTTGGAAGCGCAGTCGGGCAGCACCAGCGCGTCGGCCACCACCTCGGCGTAGAACGCGATCTGCTGGATCGGCCGACCACAACGCTCGATGTGGTGCTCGTTAAACGCCTCCAGCTCCTTCAGCGTGCTCATCGGCGAGCGGCTTTGACCGCACACCATGCACACGGGGTAGCCCATCTCGCCCGTTGAGCGCACCTGCGAAGCGGCGCCCACGTTGACTAGGCGCATGTGGAGCCCGTGCTTCAGGTGCAGCGTGGCCGCGCCCCATTCATAGGCCTTGCCGCCCGAGTGACGCCCTTGGTCCTGCCCGAACACGGCCACCGGCAGCTGAAAGCGGTAGTCCTCATCGTCCGAGATGTAGGACTGGTGCGGCGCATCCACGTCGCACACCTGCACGCCGAAGATGCTCGACACGCCGACCGATTCGGCCTGCGTCGGTGCAGCGGCCTTGCCCAGCCCGCCAGTCTCCTGGATGGCCTCATTCGCCAGGTCCACCGCGAAGACGATGGGCTCTTCCGGCACCAGGTGGAAGGTGCGCGGCACGAACTTGTGGGCGTTGGCGTAGATCAGGTTGCCAGGCACGTACTCGCGCACGGCCAGCGCACTATTGCGCCGCAGCTCCCAGTCCGAGATGTCCGAGCCGAAGCGCGGTGCGATGTGCGTGATGCTGACTGCGCCGGTGTCCAGGCCGTAGCCCGGCAGGAAGCCTTCGGCCGCCAGCACACCATAGGTGTTGGTGTCGTCCACGCCCTCGGCCTGGTTGGCGCGGCGGCGAGCCTCGCCCTTGAGCTTCTTGACCAGGCGCTCGCAGCGGCTGCGCAGCGCCTCTTCATCGGGGTCCAGCGCGCCCTTGGCGCTAGCCACCTTGCGCAGACGTTCCAGCTGGTTCAGGGCCCACTGCAGGCGCTGGAAGAGCCGGTCCACCACCACCTGCAGTTCGTCCGCCAGGCCGTCGATGGTGGCTTCCACGCTGGCCTGGCTGACCACCTCGGCGTCCGCCGCTGGCCAGCCTTGCTGGAAGGCCGTCATCACCGCCGACAGCAGTGCATTGCGGTACCGCAGGATCACCGTCTGCAGCGCCGTCACCTTCATGGGCGCTGGGCGCACCATGCCCTCGGGCGTGAACAGGTAGGTCTTGATCTGCTGCGGCAGGCAGTTGCGCACGGCCTCCTGCAGTTCGTCCAGCGCGGCCTGCGGCAAGGCCTTGTCGCGCAGCATCTTGAACACCGCCGTCAGCACGGTGGCGTGCACATGCTTGGCCACCATGATGGGGTTGCGCAGGTTGAAGCTGGGCGGCTCTACCAGGCCTTCCAGCATCTTCAGCGGCTCGTTGAAGTAGGCCCGGTCGTGGCTGGCAGCGCGGGCATAGGTAATGTCCAACGCCATGCGGAACTGGCGGCCTGCGCGGCCCGCGCGCTGCCAGTAGTTGGCCGGCAGCGGCGGCACGTTGCGCATCAGCACAGCGTCCAGCGCACCGATGTTCACCCCCATCTCCAGCGTGGGCGTGCACACCAGGGTGTTGATGCGCTCGTTGTCACCCTTGAAAGCGTTCTCGATGCGCTCGCGGTCCGGCCCGGGGATCTGTGCCGAGTGTTCCTTGGCCCGCAGCATGGCGAACTCCTGGTCTAGCAGCAGCAGGTCGTAGTCGTCGGCGTTCTCCGGCTCCAGCACCAGCTTGCCGGCACAGCGCCACGCCATGCACGACAGCGTCGGGTTCGGCCGGCTGTGCAACCGTCGGCAGGTCTGGCAGCGGTACATGCCCTGGGCCGGCCGCATCTTCAGCCGGTCCACGTCCACCTGGTGCGCCCCCACGCAGCCAGGCAGCGGCCTGCCGCGCGCGCCCTTCAGCTGCACCGGTGCCAGCAGCAGCAGCTCGTTGGCCACCAGCGTCCACATCTCACCCAGGAACTCGCCCGCTTCAGCAGCAGGCACGCCCCAGGCGACTGCGGCCTGTCGCGCCACCGTGGCGTGGGTGCTGAACCACTGCTTGATTCGTGTCTCGTCGTCCTGCCCGTCGCGCTGGAACTTCAGCGCCGAAGGCACGCCCTTCATCGACGGCAGATAGCCCCGCATGACTTGCAGCTCGCCGTCCATCCAAACCTTGGAGTACACGCCGGTCACGCTGTCGAACAGCATGCGCCGCGAGCGCGCCGCGTCCAGCAGCGACGCCACGCCCTGCGCCAGCACCTCGGGCTCGCAGCCGATCTTGCCGGCCCAGCGCTTGATCTCAGGGCGCTCGCCGTTCAGGCCCAGGTAGTCCACCTTCAGCCGGCCCATGGGCTCCAGGCCCAGGCGCTGCCGGCCACCGATGGCCAGCTCGCGCAGGATCTGCACCCGCAGGAACCACTTGCGCTCCTGCCCGTGGGCCTGGCCTGTCTCCGACTTGGGCTCCACACGCCACACCTCGGGGATCAGCGCGCGCGACAGCTCGTCGTCCGCATCCAGGTGCTGGTCCAGCCACAGCGTCAGGTCGCTGACCGAGATTGGCCCGGCCTTCAGCTTCTGGTAGATCAGTTCGCGGAAGCGGTAGCGGCGCGATCGGTCTTGCATCCAGCCGGCCTGGAAGGCCGCGTCTTGCCGGTTGTCGGCAAACACCAGCAGGCGCCGCCGCTCGGCGCGGTGGATCATGCTCTGGGCCAGCACATGCACATCGGCCACCGTGGTGGCGCGCACCGGACGGGCCGGTTCACGGTAGTTGCCGCTGAAACGGCGGCCTGCTGCGCCACACGACACACAGCGCGTCAACTTACCCGGGTTCTCATCCTTCTGCTGCACGAAGTACAGCGGCTTGAGCGCCTTGTTGCGGCCGCAGCCTGCGCACTCGGCCACCTTGTCGTCATGCACCGTGCCGCAGTAGCGGCAGGCGAACAGCGTCTCGGTGCGGACGGGTTCTTCCTCGGCATCGCTGCCCACCTGGTGGTCCAGCGACAGCGCACGCACGCCGCCCAGCTTGATGTCGGCGCCCCGCCAGACGCGGCCCTTGCCTTCGGCTGAGCCACCGCCCGGCTTCACACCGGTGAAGTCGAAATCTTCCAGGCCATGCTCGAAGTAGTGCTGGCCACAGGTGGTGCAGCTCAGCAGTGGGAAGCGGTGCAGTTCGGTGTCTTCGGCCAGCGCATCCTCGGCCGACAGCCACAGCTTGGCGTCTTTGCTCTGCTCGGGGAAGGTGACCACGGCGCCGCTGACGCCACGCACAAAACCATGCACCACGGGGCGCAGCAGCGGGCGGCCACCTTGGCGCGCCGCAGCACCCAAGGCCAGCCACACCAGAATCTCTTCTTGCGAGATGGGGCGGCCCAGCTTCTCGCCCAGCTCGGCCAGCAGATCGTCCAGCGCCCGGGGTCGGCGCAGCGACTCGGCGATCTGGAAGACCACCTCGTTGTGGCTCATCCACTGCCCGATGGCCTCACGCCACGGGCCGGCCTGCAGCCGGCTGCCGGTGGCGGTGGTGAACCACACGCGCAGGGCTTGCACATCGGCCTCCGTGGCGCCCTCGCGGTCCACCTGGGTCAGCACCTCCAGCAGGGTTTGCAGTTGAGCGGACTGGTCGCCGTTCAGCGGCGAGCTGGCCGTGCGCGGGCTGCCCCAGACATCGGCCTCGTAGCTCTCACCGACGAGTGCCACGTTCTTGCCATCCACGCCGAAGAAGCGGCTGGCGAATTCGCGGCCCGCGTCCAGCCCCTTCACGGGGTCGGCGATGGTGGCCGAGGTGGCGATGCAGGTGGTGCTGGCCTGGTCTTTACCGCAATAGGCACGCAGCCGGCGGATCAGGCAAGCTGTCTCCGCACCCTGGGCCCCGGTGAAGGTGTGCGCCTCGTCGAAGACCATGAACTCCAGCCGGGCGTTGTCGAACAGCTCCAGGTCGTGCTGGCGGGTCAGCAGCAGTTCCAGCTGCTTCACGTTGGTCAGCAGGATGCGCGGCTGCTGGCCCGGCGTGCGCATGGCCTCGCGGCTGGTGCGTTCTTCGGCCGGGTGCAGGGCCACGTCCTGCTTCTTGGCCTGCATGTCAGCCAGCTTGGCCTGGTAGTCGGCGGCGGTGCTGCCCGGGGGCAGGCGCACGCCCACCACGTCAGACTCCTTCTGCGGCGTCTTGCCCACGTACATGCCGAAAGTCACGCCGGTGCCGGCCAGCAGCGCGCGCATGCGCTGCAGCTGATCTTCGGCCAGCGCGTTCATCGGGTAGACGATCACGGCGGTGATGCCGGCGGTGGCGTCCTGGTCACGCAGCTGCAGGCAGCGGCTGATGATGGGGAACAGGAAGGACTCGGTCTTGCCCGAACCCGTGCCCGTGGCCACCAGCGTGGGCTGGCCGGCGTGGATGGCGCGGAAGGCCTGCTCCTGGTGGCGGTAGGCGGCGGGGTAAGGTGACAGCTTGCGGATGTGGGCGTGCAGCACGCCGTCTTTCACCAGCTGCTCCAGCGTCGCCCCTTGCTGGAAGGTGCGCGACAGCGAGATGTACGGCCCCTTCATCAGCGGCGTGTTGCGGGTGTGCTCCAGGTTGAGCAGCGTCCGCATCTGCTGGTACAGGCCGGTGTCGGCGAAGGCGTAGGTGCTGAGCTGGTAGCGCAGGAAGTCGCCGACCACCTGCTCGGTGTAGGTGATGGGGTTGAGCATCAGAACAAGCCTCCCTGCTTTTCACTCACACCGATGTCTTTCGCCTGTGAGTTGGACGTATCGGGCGCAGTGGCTGCCACGACTTTAGGAACGATGCGAGAAATGATTTCGGCGTGCGCCCTGCACTCAGCCCACGACTCCTGCGAATCTTCTTCGAGTTGCCAGGCTTCGAACCGGGGGCCAAGCCGACGGGCAACTGGCTGAGCCTCTTCTGCACGCTGATCGCGTCCTAGTCCGTGATCGGCAAGTCTCAGGGCTTCCGGCAACAGCCAGCCCTGACCCGCGTTCTGTCCAAAGAACTCAGTCGGACCGATCTCCATCAGGTTGGCGAACGCAATCTGGGCGAGGACGGTCTGTCGAAGCTCGGGATCCAGTGCCTTGTCTACGCGCCAAAATCTCTTCGGATCCAGTCGCTTTGCATTGGCCTTGACGGCCAAGAACGCTGCCGGATGGTCAGTGTCGGCCAAGAGCCAGCGATAGTCGTCAAGGCTCAACCCGTAGACGTAGGCCAAGCTCGCATCAATGATGGCTCGGAGTCGCAGCCTTTCATGCTTCGTCACCGCCCAACATTGACGCCACGACAGGCCGCCCCGATCTGCCTGACGTTCCATCCACAGCGGCGCAAAGATTTCTGCCGAGCAACTGAGTCGCAGCGAGGCGTCCGCTACACCGTCTGCGACCACTTTCATCCGCTCAAGGTCAACGAGGGGACATTCCTTGATGATGAAGTAGTTGAGATGCAGGTAGCCAATCTTGAACTTGGCGACATAGTCGAAGACCAATGAACCGAGCGCAGACTGCAGCAACTCGGAATAAATGGCACTTGAACAGGTCAGCACTGGAGATGCGTTCACCGACGGCAAATCAGGCACCACGGCGGACATCATCGTCCGCTTGTGTATCGCCGTTGAAATGTCCTTAAACGCCACCTTCGCTGACCTGCGATCAGTGATGGTCTCCAAGTAGTCGGCCGACGACATCAGGTACTCGGGCTTTAGTTGCTTCGGAAAGTCGATGTCTTCCCAAACCGCACCTCGGCCCTTGCCAGACACCCACCCCGACGCGCAGTGATCCCACAGATCGAACATCTTTGCGTTGTATGTGGGCAGGGCGACCCCCTCGACCTCATCGAGCCCGAGAATCTTTGACCCATCCCTGGATAGGGCTGTATTTCCAGGCCGCAGAAGCACGCTCGATGGGCCGGCATAGGGCCCCCCGCGTCAGAATACTTGTCGCCCCAATAGAACCATGACCTTGGGGGCGT
>DAOLLE010000093.1:0-8857 GCA_035331205.1 Burkholderiaceae bacterium | reverse complement strand
GCCACTGGCGCAGCGCGCGGCTGCCCATGCCGGTGCGGCAGCTGTCCAGCAGCGAGAGCAGGGTGGGCGCCTCCTCGCCGCGCAGCGTCTGCGTCAGCTCGAGGTTGCGGTGCGTCGTCGGCGGCAGCTCGAGCAGCTCGCTCGAACGCCGCACCGCCAGCGTGCGCACATGCGCGAGCGACTGGCCCTGGGTGTGCTCGGCAAAGGCCAGCAGCGCCGCGGCGGCAGCCTGGGCCGCGCCCAGGTCTTGCGCGTTGAAGCCGGCCAGGTTGGCCACGCGCAACTGCTCGCAGAGCTTGCGGGTGCCGAGCGCGCTGTCGAACTGCCAGCCGGGGCGCACGGTGAGCGGCGCGCGCGAAGCGCTGAGCGCCGCGCTGCCATGCTCGCGCTCGACCAGCACCTCGCTCGGCTGCAGGCGCGCCAGCCAGCTCGCCAGCTCGCGCTCGCCGCATTCGGCCAGGCCCAGCTCGCCCTGCGTGAGCGCGAGCCAGGCGAGGCCGAAGCCGTTGCCCTGCCTGGCGACGGCCAGCAGCAGCGAATCGCTCTTGTCGGCCAGCAGTTCGGTGTCGGTCACCGTGCCGGGCGTGACCACGCGCACCACCTTGCGCTCCACCGGCCCCTTGGCCGTGGCCACGTCGCCGACCTGCTCGCAGATCGCCACTGCCTCGCCCATGCGGATCAAGCGGGCGAGGTAGCTCTCCACCGAATGCACCGGCACGCCGGCCATCACCACCGGCTCCCCGGCGCTCTGGCCGCGTGCGGTCAGCGTGATGTCGAGCAGGCGGTTGGCGCGCCGAGCGTCCTCGTAGAAGAGCTCGTAGAAATCGCCCATCCGGTAGAAGACGAGCGTGTCGGGGAAGTCGGCCTTGATGCGCAGGTACTGCGCCATCATGGGCGTGTGCCCATCGAGCATGCGTTCCAGTGATGGGTCTGCGGCTTTGTTCAATTCAATGTCGTCAACAGTTGGCGTCGACTTCCGGTCTCGAGTCGACGACGTTCTCCGTCGGGCGATGTTAAGTCCCCCGGCGATCGCCGCCAGAACGGCGAGCCTTGGGTGCGGGCGAGAGCCTGCCGGCTGCCCGCCTGCATGCACCGCAGCTCACTGGTCGCTTTTGGATCCAGAATTGATGTTTGCCAGGGTCTTGGCTCAGCCTTCCGGGCGGTTTCTCGGCGTTTTGCCTAGGTGAAACCCGCGCTTTGCTGATCAAGCGCGCCTTTGCGGGTTGACGATTGGATCCAATTCATTAAAGTGCCCCCATTCGTTTCAAGGGCATGGCGATGAGGCTCGGAGGTCCTTTCCTCGATCAGGATGCGCACCACGCGCGCGCGGTGCTGTCGTGAGGGTGTTGCGCGACTGGTCGCTGCGCCATGCCCGGGGGCTGGCCCGGGTCTATGCCGGGGCGGCCCGGCTGGCGCCCTGGTTGGCGCCTCTGGCACGGCGGGTGGGCGTGCCTCGTTTCGGCCGCTGGCTGGCGCCGGTGGAACACGTCGCCAAGGGCCTGTTCTTCGACTGCCAGATGTGCGGCGATTGCGCGCTCTCGGTCACCGGCCTGGCCTGCCCCATGGGCTGCGGCAAGCAGATGCGCAACGGCCCTTGCGGCGGCGTGCGCGCCAACGGCCATTGCGAACTGCGGCCCGGGCAGCGCTGCACCTGGCTGGAGGCGGGCGAGGGCGACCTGCGCATGCAGGGCGGCGCTCGGGGGGAGCACCGGCCCAGCTGGCGCGAGCGCGTGGCGCCGCTGGATCGGCGCCGCGCGGGTCAATCCAGTTGGATCCGGGTGATCTCGGCCGACCAGGCCCGACGCGCCGCCGGCCCCGGGATCGCCCAGGTCGCTGCGCCGACCGAGTCGCTCGATCTCATGGATCCCGTGCGGCCGAGCGGACCCTTCGAGCAGGCCTGCCGTGAATGGCACCGCAGCGGCCGCTTCATCGTCACGGTGGAGATCGCTCCACCCGATTCACCCGACCCGGCCGCGCTGCTGCAGCGGGCTGACCGCTTCGCCGGCCTGGTGGACGCCATCAACATCACCGATGGCGCGGGTGCCAACTGCCACATGTCCAGCGTGGCGGCGGCCTCGGTGCTGGCGGCCGCCGGCCACACCCCGGTGTGCCAGGTGGGTTGCCGCGACCGCAACCGCATCGCGCTGCAGGGCGACGTGCTGGGCGCTGCGGCCCTGGGCGTGCGCAACGTGCTGTGCCTGACCGGCGACGACGTGAGCCAGGGCGACCACCCCGAGGCCAAGCCGGTATTCGACCTCGACGCGGTCAACCTGCTGCACATCCTGCGCGGCATGAGCGAACGCGGTGAATACGCCTCGGGCCGCAAGCTGGAGCAGGCGCCGCGACTCTTCCTGGGCGCCACCGCCAACCCCTTCGTTCCGCCCTACGCCGACCGGGTGGCCAACCTGGAACGCAAGATCGACGCCGGCGCGCGCTTCATCCAGACCCAGTTCTGCTTCGACCTGGGGCTGATCGAGGACTTCATGCGCGAGGTGCGTGCGCGTGGCCTGCACGAGCGCGCCGCCATCATCGTCGGCGTGGGCACCCTGGGCAGCGCCAAGGCCCTGCGCTGGATGGCCGAGCACGTGCCCGGCGTGCATGTGCCGCAGGCCGTCACCGAGCGCATCGCTGCCGCGGCCGACCAGAAGGCCGAGGGCCGACGCGTCGCCATCGAGACCATCCACGCCCTGCGGCGCATCGAAGGCGTGGCCGGCGTGCACCTGATGGGCCACAAGAACGAAGCCGCCCTGGCGCAAATCATCGCCGAGTCTGGCCTGCGCCAGGCCCCGCAGCCGGCCGCCGTGGCCTGAACTTCCTCACCCGACTCACACACCGGAGACCCCGCCATGTCCATCGCCCAGAACGACCAGGAGCGCCAACTCGTCGAGTGGTTGGCCGATATGAACGAGGACGACGCCGTGCCCCTGGCCACGCGCATGCTGCTGGAGGAGGGCGTGAACCCGATGCACGTGCTGGACCTGTGCCGCGAGGCCATGGACATCGTGGGCAAGCGCTTCGAGGAGGGCGAATATTTCCTGCCCGAACTGGTGCTGGCCGGCGAGATGCTGGACAACGTGGGCGCCATCGCCAAGCCGCTGATCAAGCAGGGCGAGGGCGGCGGCGCGGCCAAGCTGGGCAAGGTGCTGATCGGCACCGTGCACGGCGACCTGCACGACATCGGCAAGAACATCGTCACCTTCATGCTCGACATCAACGGCTTCGAGGTGAAGGACATCGGCGTGGACGTGTCGGTGCAGACCTTCATCGACGAGATCAAGGCCTACCAGCCCGACGTGGTGGGCCTGTCGGGCTTCCTCACGCTGGCTTTCGACTCGATGAAGGAAACCATCGCCGCCTTCGACGCCGCCGGCCTGCGCAACGACTTCAAGATCATGATCGGCGGCGGCCAGATCGACGAGACCGTGCGTTCCTACACCGGGGCCGATGCCTTCGGCGTCAACGCCGTGGAAGCCGTGGGCCTGTGCCGCAACTGGCTGGGGGTGGCGGCGTGAACGCGCAGAACCAAGCCTTGGCCGAAGGCTCCACCATGCTCGGCCCTTACGAGCAGAGCGCCGCCGCCAAGGCCGCCTACGACGCGCGCTGGGCACGCATCATGGCCTGCGTGCGGCTCGAGCAGCCCGACCGCATGCCCGTGGGCATGCACAGCTTCTTCTGGCCCGCCACGCACGGCGGCCTCACCTTCAAGGAGCTGATGTACGACTACGGCAAGGCCAAGAAGGCCTGCCTGGACGTGGTCACCGAGTTCGAGCCCGATGGCGTGTTCCCGCTGCTCATGGGCACCGCCCTGGGCAATGCGCTCGAAAAGCTGGACTTCAAGCAACTGCAGTGGCCGGGCCATGGCGTGGGCGAGATGCAGCCCTTCCAGTACCTGGACCGCGAGTACATGAAGGCCGAGGAGTACGACGAGTTTCTCTTCGACCCCACCGGCTTCTACATCCACACCTACCTGCCGCGCGTGGCCGGCGCCTTCGAAGGCTTTGCCAAGCTGCCCGATTTCCTGGGCCTGCACTACTTCCGCCTGGTGCACGGCATACGCCCCTTTGCGCTGCCCGAAGTGCGCGAGTCGTTCGACAGGATCGTGGCCGCCGCCGAAGAAGTGAACGTGATGTTCAGCCATCACCTCGACTGGGTGCAGCAGATCAACGCGGCCGGCTACCCGCTGTTCAACGGGGTCAACTCCGTATCGCCCTACGACTTCATCGCCGACTACTTCCGTGGCGCCACCGGCATGATGAAAGACTTGTACCGCCACAAGGACAAGCTCAAGCAGGTGCTGGACAAGGCCGCCATCTTCCTGGCGCGCATGACCATCAAGAACGCCAGGCTCTCGGGCAATCCCATCGTCTTCATCCCTACCCACTGGGCGCCCGATGCCTTCATGAGCCCGAAGCAGTTCGAGGAGTTCTGGTGGCCGCCGTTCCGCCGCATGATGCTGGAGCTGATCGAGGCCGACCTCATCCCCATGCCCATGTGGGAGTCGGACTGCACCAAGCGGCTGGAGGTGATCAAGGACATCCCCGCCGGCAAGTGCATCTACTGGTTCGAGCGCACCGACATGGTCAAGGCCTTCGAGGTGCTGGGCGACCGTGTGGCCCTGCGCGGCAACCTCTCGCCCTCGATGCTGACCACCGGCACGCCGCAGGACGTGGACGCCGCCGTGAAGCACCTGGTCGACAAGGTCTGGAACCAGGGCGGCAAGCTCATCCTCGACGGCGCCTTCGGCATCCCCGACGAGACGCCGGTGGCCAATGTGCGCGCCATGTTCGACGCCGCGCGCAAGTACGCCGGTTGAGGTCCTCCCGCTTCGCACACCAGGACCGACCATGACCGTCCTCACCGACGTGGACGTGCTGCGCGATGTGGCCGCCGGCCGGGTGCCGCCCCAGGTGGCGCGCCGCGACAAGCTGGTGGCCCTGCGCGCCCAGGCCATGGACCTGGTGCGCGAGCAAGGCCTGCTGCAAACGCGGGCCAGCTGGCGCATCGTGCCGCTCGACGGCGAGCCGGGCGAAGCCGGCTCGCTGTGCATGGACGGGCAACGCCTGCAGGCGCCCTGGCTGGTGCCTTCCTCGGGCCGTCTCACGGCCGTGGCTTGCGCGGTGGCCACCATCGGCGATGCGCTGGAGCAGCACGTGGGCGAGTTGTTCGCGCAGCGCCGCGCTGCGCTGGGCGTGGCGCTGGACAGCCTGGGCAACGAGTTGCTGTTCGCGCTCTCGCGCCGGGTGCAGGACCGCCTGTGGGCCGAGGCCCGCAAGCAGGGCCTGACGGTGGCCGGCGAACTGCGCGCCGGCGACCCGGGCCTGCAACTGCAGGCCCAGCACACGGTGCTGCAACTGGCCGGGGCGGCCGACATCGGTGTGGCCCTGACCCGCACCCTGATGATGAACCCGACCAAGTCCACCTCCATCGTGCAGGGCGTGGGCCTGGCGCTGCCGGTGCAGACCTGGTCGCGCTGTGACCACTGCCGCTCGCGCGAGCGTTGCAATCTGGTGAAGAACGCCGCCTGAGAGCCTGATGTGGCCAACGCACACCACGATCTGGCACTGAGCCCGCCGCGCGTGCACGCGCTGCGCTTCCCGGCGCTCGACCGCGACATCGATTGCGCCGAGAACGAAACGCTGTTCGCCGCCGCGCGCCGCCATGGCCTGCGCATCGTCGGTGCTTGCGGCGGGCGCGGCACCTGCGGCAGTTGCATGGTGCGGGTGCAAGAAGGCCGCGTGCACCGCGAGGGCAAGGAGTCCGAGCATTCTTCGCACAAGAAGTGGCTGCGCGCCTGCTGCGTGCAGCCGCGCTCCGACCTGGTGGCGGACGTGGCGCCGCGCTCGCTGGCGCCGGTGGTGCGGGCCGACGTGCGCACCGGCGGCGAAGACCAGGCCCTGACTTGCGAACCGCTGGTGGCTGCGCAGGACCTGCAACTGCCCCCCGCCAGCCTGCAGGATCTGCTCGGCGACGTGGACCGCGTGCGCCGCGCCCTGGCCCAGCAGGGGCAGCCCCGCGCCGTGGCGGTGGACTGGGCCGCGGCCGCCGAACTGCCCGGCCTGCTGCGCGCGCACGACTGGCGCGTGAGCCTGCGCAGCGCAACCCACGGCGGCGTGCCGCGCATCATCGGCTTCGCCCGCCCCGAAGCACCGCTGCTGGGCCTGGCGGTGGACCTGGGCACCACCAATGCCGCCGCCTTTCTGCTCGACTTGAAGACCGGCCAGCGCCTGGCCAGCCTGGGCCTGGAGAACCCGCAGGTGGCCTGGGGCGCCGATCTGATCAGCCGCATCAACCACGCCATCAAGGAGCCCGGCGCGGCCGAGACGCTGCGCCAGGCCGCCGTGAGCGCCATCAACGCCCTGGCCCATGACCTGGCGCGGGCGGTGGGCGCGCAGGCCAGCGACATCGCCGATGCCGTGGTCTGCGGCAACACCGCCATGCAGCATCTGCTGGCCGGCTGGCCGGTGTCGCAACTGGGCCGCGCGCCCTTCGTCTCGGCCATGAACGAGGCGCTGGACGTGCCGGCGCGCAGCCTGGGCCTGAAGCTCGCCGCCGGCGCCAACCTGCACCTGGCGGCCAGCGTGGGCGGTTTCGTGGGCGGCGACCACGTCAGCGCCATGCTGGCCACCGAGCCGCTGTGGGCGCGGGACGGCGTCAGCCTGGTGATGGACATCGGCACCAACACCGAGATCAGCCTGGTGCGGCACGATGGGCGCGAGGCCCGCATCTGGTCGTCCTCCTGCCCCTCGGGCCCGGCGCTGGAGGGCGGCCACATCGCCAGCGGCATGCGGGCGGCCGAAGGCGCCATCGAGCGCGTGGCCATCACCGACGGCGTGCTCAGGCTGCAGGTCATCGGCGGAGGCCAGCCCATCGGCCTGTGCGGCTCGGGCGTGCTGGACGCGCTGGCAGCCTTCGTGCGCGCCGGCTGGGTCGATGCGCGCGGCCGCATCGTCGGCCGGGTGCCCGAGGTGGGCACGCTCGATGGCGTCAAGGCCATCACCCTGGCCGAGGAAAGCGCCGACGTGCCGGCCGTGCGCTTCACCCAGCACGACGTGCGCGCCGTGCAACTCGCCAAGTCGGCCATCCGCACCGGCGTCAAGCTGCTGGCCGCCGAGGCCGGGCTCGATGAAACGCGCATAGCCCGCTTCGTCATCGCCGGGGCCTTCGGCGCTTACATCAGCGTCGAGAGCTGTGTGGCCATCGGCCTGCTGCCCGATCTGCCGCGCGAGCGCTACACCCAGGTGGGCAATGCCGCCGGCCTGGGCGTGCAGCAGATGCTGGCCTCGCGCACGCGCCGCGAGCGCGCCGCGCGCCTGGCCAGCGAATGCCGCTACGTGGAGCTGAGCTCGCGCGGCGATTTCCAGAAAACCTTCCTCCAACACATCGGTTTCTAGAGCATGAGCTTCAACATCCGCATCATCGGCGAGCGCATCAACCCGGGCTTCAAGAGCACCAAGGCGCTGTTCGACAACTCCGACATCCCCGGCATCCAGGCACTGGCCGTCAAGCAGGCCGAGGCGGGCGCGAGCTGGCTGAACGTCAACATCGGCGCTCGCGCGCTCACCGACACCGAGTGGATGGCCACGGTCATCCGCGCCATCCAGGAGGTGACCACGGTGCCGCTGTCGTTCGACTTCCCCAGCAAGAAGGTGCAGGAGGCCTGCCTGCAGGCCTACGACCCGGCCAAGGCCCAGGGCGCGCTGCCGCTGGTCAACTCCATCACCGAGCACCGCTGGGACCTGATGGAGCTGTACGGCCCCTACAGGTTCAAGGTCATCCTGATGGCCAGCGAGCGCGTGGAGGCGGTGAACGGCGCCATGATCGCCAAGGGCAACAAGAGCGCCGACGAGATCTACGGCACCGCCCGGCGCTGCGCGCTGCGGCTGATGAACGACTACGGCATGCCCGCCGACGACATCATCGTCGACATGTCGGTCAGCGCCATCATCGCCGACACCGAAGGCCTGAACCGCAGCACGGTGGAAGCCATCCGCCTGATCGGCCAGGACCCGGCCCTGAAGGGCGTGCACATGATGGGCGGGCTGTCCAACATCGGCCAGCAACTGCCGCCCAAGGCGGTGGACGGCTCCGACCTCAAGCATGCGCTGGAATGCGCCTTCCTGACGCTGACGGTGCCCCTGGGCTTCGACACCGTGCTGGGCACGCCCTGGCGCGGCTACGAGGTGCTGCCGGCCGACCACTACGTGCTCGCCACCTACCAGAACTTCCTGCAGCAGACCGGCAGCAACGCGCTGCGGGCCGTGCGCAAGTTCTACAAGGCATGAACACCACTCCCGCTCGCTTTGCCCCGGTGGTGGGCGACTGGTTCGACGGCGAGACGCGCCGCGGCCCGGCCACGCTGAAGGTGGAGGGCGGCTGCCTGGTGGGCGTGGCCGAGGGCGACCACGGCGCGGCGCTGGCCGAGCAGGGCTGGCCGCTGACGCGCGGCGCCTTCCTGATGCCCGGCCTGGTCGACGCCCACGTGCATCTGTTCCTCGACGGCAAACCCACCGAGCAGGCCGTGCGAGCAGCCCACCTGAAGCAGAGCCTGGAGGCGCTGACCGACGCCGCTCGCGCCAGCGCGCGCCAGAACCTCGCCTGTGGCGTGACCCTGGTGCGCGATGCCGGCGACCGCCACGGCATCAACAACCGGGTGCGCGATGAAGCCCGCGCGGTGGGCAGCGGCCTGGCCCAGGTGCGATCGGGGGGGCTGGGGGTGAAGCGCGCCAGGCGCTATGGCGCCTTCATGGCCACCGACGTGGACGACGAGGCCAGCATCCGCGCCTCGGTGGCGCAACTGGCCCGGGCCAACGACGAGATCAAGCTCATCCTCACCGGCATCATCGACTTCGATGCCGGT
>DAOLLE010000092.1:0-8865 GCA_035331205.1 Burkholderiaceae bacterium | reverse complement strand
CCAGACCCAGCGCGCCAACGGCCCCCTCCCCCGCTCCCCGCATGCGCCGCTGGCTGCTCGGCGGCCTGGGCCTGGGCGCGCTGGGTCTGGCCGTGGGCGCCGGCTATGTCGAGTTCGCCTACTCGACGCTGCAGTCCCACCTCGCCAGCCGCATGGCCAGCGAGCTGACCTACAAGCTCGAGCCCGGACCCAGCCCCTCGGTGCGCTACCCGGGCGACGGGCCTTACGACACCCGCTTCGGCTACCACCAGCTGCCGGGGCTGATCCAGCGCCTGACGCAGCAGGGCTTTGCGGTGAGCGAGCAGGCGCGCATGTCGCCGCGCATGATGGCGGTCAGTGACCGCGGCCTGTTCCCGATCTACCGCGAGAAGTCGCAGGCCGGCTTGGCGCTGCGCGACTGCCGCGCCCACCCGATGTACCAGCAGCGCACGCCCGAGCGGGTTTACCAGCACTTCGAGGCGGTGCCCGAGCTGGTGCGCAATGCGCTGCTGTTCATCGAGAACCGCGAGCTGCTCGACCCGACGGTGCCGCCCACGCGCAACCCGGCCGTCGAGTGGGACCGCTTCGGCAAGGCGGTGGTCGACCAGGCGCTGCGCAAGGTGATCGACGACCACAGCGCCGGCGGCGGCAGCACGCTGGCCACGCAGATCGAGAAGTACCGCCACTCGCCCGACGGCCGCACCGACTCGGCGGCCGAGAAGCTGCGCCAGATGGCCAGCGCCACGCTGCGCGCCTACAGCCGCGGCGAGAACACGCTGCCGCGCCGGCGCGAGATCGTGCTCGACTACCTCAACACCGTGCCGCTGGCCGCGCGCGCCGGCTTCGGCGAGGTCAACGGCATCGGCGACGGGCTGTGGGCCTGGTTCGGCCGCGACTTCGACGAGGTCAATCGCCTGCTCGGCACCCCGGCCACCGCCGCGCCGGTCGGCGCACCGACCGATGGTGCCGAGCGCGCGCTGGCCTTCAAGCAGGTGCTGGCGCTGATGGTGGCGCAGCGCCGCCCCTCGTACTACCTGCTCGACGGCACCGCCGACCTCTCCGAGCTGGTCGACGCCTACCTGCGCCTGATGGCCGCGGCCGGGCAGATTCCGCCGGCGCTGCGCGACGCCGCGCTGGCGCAGAAGCTGGCCACGCGCACCCAGCCGCCGCCGCGCCACCCGGTGTCCTTCGTCGAGCGCAAGGCCGCCAACGCGACACGCACCCGCCTGTCGGCGCTGCTGGACGTGCCGCGCGCCTACGACCTCGACCGCTTCGACCTCACCGCCACCAGCACGCTCGACAGCGAGATCCAGCGCTCGGCCACCGAGCTGCTGCGCAGCCTGTCGACGCCGCAGGGCGCACGCGCCGCGGGGCTGTACGGCTTTCGCCTGCTGTCCGAGGGCGACGACCCCGCGCCGCTGGTGTTCAGCTTCACGCTCTACGAGCGCACGCCCGGCGCCAACTTGGTGCGCGTGCAGACCGACAGCGTCGACCAGCCCTTTGACCTCAACGAGGGCGCGCGCCTCGACCTGGGCTCCACCTCCAAGCTGCGCACCCTGGTCACCTACCTGGAGCTGGTGGCCGAGCTGCACGCCAAATGGGAGCCACTGCCCGCCGCGCAGCTCAAGGCCGAGCCGATCTTCCCCAAGGACGTGCTGGGCCTGTGGGCGCGCGACTACCTGCTGCAGGCCAAGGACGAGGCCCGCGGCCTGCGCGCGATGCTCGACGCCGCGATGGAGCGCCGGTACTCCGCCAGCCCCTACGAAGCCTTCTTCACCGGCGGCGGGCTGCACACCTTCGAGAACTTCGAGCCCGAGGACAACACCCGGGTGATGAACCTGCGCGAGGCGCTGCGCCGCTCGGTCAACCTGCCCTTCATCCGCCTGATGCGCGATGTGGTGCACCACCTGATGTACCGCCAGTCGGGCGCCAACGTCACCTGGCTGGACAACCCGGACGACCCGCGCCGCGCCGAGTACCTCGCCCGCTTCGCCGACAAGGAGGGGCGCGAGTTCCTGGGCCGCTTCTTCACCAAGTACCAGGGCAAGTCCGCCGACGAGGCGGTGGCGCTGCTGATGGAGCGCGTGCGACCGGCGCCGTCCAAGCTGGCCGCCGTTTACCTCACCTTCGAGCCGCAGGCCACACCTGCGCAGTTGCAGGCCTTCATCGACGCCCACACCCCGAAACCCCAGCCGGGCCAGCCGCTGCCCAAGGCCCGGCCCCGCACGCCCGAGTCGCTGATCGCCCAGTACGCGCCATCGGTGATGAACCTGGACGACCGCGGCTACGTCGCCGGCATCCACCCGCTCGAGCTCTGGCTGGTGGGCTACCTGCGCCGGCACCCGGGCGCCGGCCTGGGCGAGGTCATCGGCGCCAGCAAGGCCGAGCGCCAGGAGGTCTACACCTGGCTGGTCAAGACCCGCCACAAGAACGCGCAGGACGTGCGCATCCGCAGCCTGCTGGAGCAGGACGGCTTCCAGGAAATCCAGAAGCGCTGGAAGCGCCTGGGCTACCCCTTCGATGCGCTGACGCCCTCCTACGCCAGCGCGCTGGGTGCCTCCGGCGACCGGCCCGCCGCGCTGGCCGAGCTGATGGGCATCCTGGTCAACGGCGGCGTGCGCCTGCCGGTGGCGCGGGTGACGCGGCTGCACTTCGCCCAGGGCACCCCCTACGAGACCCGCCTGGACCTGCGCCCCGCCACCGGCGAGCGCGTGCTGCCCGAAGTGGTCACCCAGGTGGTACGCGCCGCGCTGATCGACGTGGTCGAGCAGGGCACCGCCAAGCGCCTGGCCGGCGCACTCAAGCTGCCCGACGGCACGCCGGTGGCCATCGGCGGCAAGACCGGCACCGGCGACCACCGCTTCGACACCTACGGCCGCGGCGGCGTGCTGTTGTCTTCGCGGGTGGTCAATCGCACCGCGACGCTGGTCTTCCTGCTCGGCGAGCGCTACTTCGGCACGATGATGGCCTACGTCCACGAGCCGAACGCCGCCAAGTACAAGTTCACCAGCGCGATGCCCTCGCAGCTGCTCAAGGCCCTGGTGCCGGCGCTGCAGCCGATGCTGGCCCAGGGCCCCTGCGGCGAGACCGCCCCGCTGCAACTGACGCAGGCGAACTGAGCAGCCTGGAACGGCGCAGGCGGGCGGCCGCGTAGGATCGCAGTGCGACCCGCCGTCGCTCACCCGGAGACCGCCATGCCGCTGCCTGCCCTGCCGCCGTCCGCCCTGCCCCGCCTCGCCGCGTCGGGGACGGGCCGGGTCGCCGGCCTTGCCCTCGCGGCCAGCCTCGGACTGGCCGCCTGCACCCCACCGGCGGAACATGTGCGCGTCGACGTGCGCATCGACGCCCAGGGGCGCTGCCAGGTGGAGGGCGAGACACTCGACTGCCAGCTGGCCGGCACGGCGATGGCCGCCCGACACCCCGGACAGACCATCAACGCGGTGATCCTCGCCGGGCCCAACGCCGACCCGGCTGGCAGGCAGGCCGTCATCGCCAGCCTGGCCAAAGCGCAGGTCACCCACCTGCAGTTCGGCGACCCGGCCACGATGGCGTTCGAGTCCGCCGCCAGCCGTCCGCTGGTCGAACGCTGAGCCGCCCTGATCCGGCGGCAGGGACCGGTCGCCGGCAGCCCGTTCAGGTGGCACAGGACGCCTCGAACCCGGGGGCCTCCCGCGCGGACGGACCCGCCAGTGTCACACTGGCGGAATGAAACAAGATGTTTCCAATCAGTCGTCCCACGCCCGGGCCGTCCGACCCACAGGGTGCATCAGGATGCTCACCCTGTTCCTGCTGAGCGCCTGGGGCGCGTGGGCTGCCGCTCAGACCCCCCGGCTGGTCACCGGCGAGGAGGCCTGGCTGGCGCCCGCCGGAGCAGCCAGCGCGAGCAGTACCGCCGCGGCCGCCCTGACCACTGAGGGCGCTGTACAGATCCGCTCGATCAACCCCGCGCCCACTCAGCTGCTCACCGCTGGCCAGCGGGTGCGCGTCACCGTTGAAGTGGCCTACACGCTGCCCCGTCCGCAGGGGCGCCTGGCGCTGGCCTTTCAGGAACCCTCACCGACGCGCCGGCCGCTGGCGGCCACGGTGGCCGAACTCACCAGCGCCGAGGGTGTCGTGACCCTTTCGGCCGATGTGCGGGTGCCAGCCACCGCGACGCTGGAGGTCTATGTCCCGTTGTATGCACGCGACGGCGTGGCCACCGCGGTGGTCGACACGCGCAGCTACCGGATCGCGCGCCGGCGCTGACGGGGTACGGTCCGGCCGCGCGGTATCGGGTTCCCCCGGACGAATCCGAGTGATTCGATCGGATTGATTCTTGATAGTTATCAAGGAGGCCTGGACGACGCTGCGTAACAATGAAGCTGGCCGAGTGTTTGGCTCGGCTTTCATGCACAGCGACCCAGCGCTGGGCCCCGCAAAAATTGGAGTCCCCGATGGAAGCCAGGAGCTTCGACCTGCCGCGGTACCTGGCGGTGCTGCCGCTGTTTCAGGAGATGACGCCGCCCGAGCTGCAGCGTCTGGCCCAGGGCTGCCGGCTGCGACGGCTGGCGCGGGGCGACAACGTCTTCCGCGTCGGCGAGTCCTGTGACGAATTCCACGTCACGGTGATGGGGCAGGTCAAGCTCTTCGCGATCTCTCCGGCCGGGCAGGAGAAGGTGATCGAGCTGGTGGGGCCCGGGCAATCCTTCGCAGAGGCCCTGATGTTCACGGGCCGCCCGTACATCATCAATGCGCAGGCGCTCACCGACACGCTGCTGCTGTCGGTGGGCAAGTCCGCGGTGCTGCACGAAATCGAGGGGGATCCGCGCTTCGCGTTGCGCATGCTCGGCGGCATCTCGCGCCGGCTGCACGGCCTGGTGCACGACGTGCAAGCCTATGCGCTGCACAGCGGCATGCAGCGCGTGATCGGCTACCTGCTGCGCGACATGCCCGGTGAGCTCGACGGCACGGAGGTCACCGCCCCGGGCGCCTTCGACGGCCTCGGCGCCCCCGACGAGGCAGCCCGTGGGCAGCGCGCGTTGCGCGTGTCGCTGCCGGTCAGCAAGGCGACCATCGCCTCGCGCCTGTCGCTCACGCCCGAGTACTTCTCGCGCGTGCTGCACGATCTGGCCGACCAGGGCCTGATCGAAATCGACAAGCGGGAGATCCACATCCCCGACCCGGGACGGCTGGCGCGCTATCAGGCGCAGTGACCTTCGCATGGACGAACGCGCCCACCTCGAACTCAGCGAGCTGCTGATCCACGGCCGCCAGCACGTCGGCCCGAAGCACCTCGCCCAACCGGCGCCGAACGAGGCCGAGCTGCGCGAGCTCTTTGCCGCCGCGGCTGCGGCGCCCGATCATGGCCAGCTGCGGCCCTGGCGCTTCCTGGTGCTGGGCGAGCAGGCCCGCGACCGGCTGGCGCAGTGCTTTGCCGAGGCACTGCTCGAACGCGACCCACAGGCCCAGCCCGAGCAGCTCGACGATGCGCGCCGCAAGGCCGCGCGCGGGCCCCTGCTGCTGCTGGCGGTCGCCGACCTGCGGGCCGACGACCCCGACGTGGCCGAGACCGAGCGACTGGTTTCCCTGGGCTGCGCGATCCAGAACCTGCTGCTCGCCGCCCGGGCCCGCGGCTATGCCAGCGGGCTGTCGAGCGGGCGGGCGCTGCGCTCGCAGCCGCTGCGCGAGGCCTTCGGCATCCGCGCTGGCGAGGAAGCGGTGTGCTTCATCACGCTGGGCACGCCCACGCGGCTCAAGCCGCGCCGCCAACGCCCCGCAGTCGAGGACTTCGTGCAGTGGATCTGAGGCGGCACCGAGCCGCCCGGCCCAGGCCCCCCGCCCGGTGCCAGCCGGCCGACCCGAGGATTTCCTGATCCAGTCGAAGGAATTCACGCCCGACCGCGGGCACGATGCACAGCCATGTGCTGGGGACTTCCATCGGACCCCTCGCCCCAGCACCCCCGACAACGTGAGAACTGCCGTGAACCTGAAGGACTGGATCAAGATTGCCCTGGCTGTCGGCCTGCTGTCGCTGGGCGTGCAGCTCTATGCCGGTGCCGTGCCGACGGACGCGCCGGCTGCGCAGCCGATTTCGGCGACCCCGCGCTGAGCGTCGACTGGCACAAAAAAGGCGGCCCTCGAAGGCCGCCGAACCGCGGGCATCTCACCCGCGTGGCACAAGCAGTCCCGGCGGCCCATTCGCCGGTGGCACCGGTCAGTCGTCGCTGCCGCCCAGGCCGAACAGCGCCAGCAGCGACTGGAACACGTTGTACAGGCTCAGGTACACGCCCAGCGTGGCGGTGATGTAGTTGGTCTCCTCGCCATCGCGCACGCGCTTGAGGTCGTGCAGGATGAAGGCGGAGAAGATCCCCACCGCCAGCACCGACAGCGCCATCATCAACGCGCTGGACTGGATGAAGACGTTGGCGATGCCGACGACCATCAGCACCATCGCACCGACGAACAGCCAGCGGCCCATGCCGCTCAGGTCGCGCTTGATCACGCTGGACAGCGCCGCCATCGCAAAGAACACGCCGCCGGTGCCGGCAAAGGCCAGCATGATCAGGTTGGCGCCGTTGGCCAGGCCCAGCACCGCACCGACCAGGCGCGACAGCATCAGCCCCATGAAGAAGGTGAAGGCCAGCAGCACCGGCACACCAGCCGCCGAGTTCTTGGTCTTCTCGATGGCGAACATCAGACCGAACGAGCCGGCCAGGAAGACGACCAGGCCGACCCCCGGGGACATCGCGCGGGCCAGCCCGGTGGCCACACCGAGCCAGGCACCCAGCACGGTCGGAATCATCGACAGCGCCAGCAGCCAGTAGGTGTTGCGCAGCACCCGGTTGCGCTCGGCCACCGACAGGACGGACTGTTGGCCATGGGCGTCGGCGGTCTGGGGCAGGGCAGTGGTCTGGGACAGGGGCGAATTCATCGACGGACTCCTCGAAGGTTGGCAGGCAAGCAGGGGTGGGGAAGCGCCAGCGAATCAGGACGCGACACGCAGATCCGCGCTTGCCTCGGCCCCATGCGACTCGGACGCGGTGCGGGCCCTGCGCTGGGCCCGGGCGCGGATGTTGAGCGTCTCGACCAGCAGCGAGAAGGCCATCGCGGCGTAGATGTAGCCCTTGGGCACATGCAGGTCGAAGGCCTCGGCGGTCAACGCCATGCCGACCATCACCAGGAAGGCCAGAGCGAGCACCTTGACCGACGGGTGGCGATCGACGAATTCGCCGATCGGGCGGGCCGCCACCAGCATGATGCCCACCGAGGCGATCACCGCAGCGACCATCACGCCGATGCGATCGACCATGCCCACCGCGGTGATCACCGAGTCGAGCGAAAAGACGATGTCGATCACGGCGATCTGGCCAATGATGGCCCAGAACATGCGTTGGCCGGCCGCCTTCATCACCACAGCGTCGCTGGCCGGAGGCCCTCCCTCCTCGCGCGCCTCGACCTCGACGAAGATTTCGTGCGAGGCCTTGTAAAGCAGGAAGATCCCGCCGCCGAGCAGCACCAGGTCACGCCCGCTGATGCCCTGCCCGAACAGCTGGAACAGGTCGTCCTTGAGGCCCATCACCCAGCTCAGCGACAGCAGCAGCCCCAGGCGAGAGAGCATCGCGAAGCCCAGGCCGAGCCGACGCGCGCGCTCACGCTGCTGGGCCGGCAGCCGCCCGACCAGAATCGAGATGAAGATGATGTTGTCCACGCCCAGGACGATCTCCAGGGCGGTCAGCATCGCAAAGGCGATCCAGAGGTTCGGGTCGAGCAGCCATTCCATGATCGGTGGCGACGGCGTGCGCCGCGGGCGTTGGAAAGAGCCGCACGATAGCGCCCCGAACGCTTCGAAAACAGTCGATTCGACCGATCCTCAGCTTCGGAAAATACGAAGCACCAACCCGGCATCGACCCGCCGTCGACCGACCGTCGGCCCGCCCCGGGATCAGCGCGCCGCCTCCCCGCTCACGAATCGGAAGCGCGCCACGCGCTCACCCAGTCCGGCGCGTGCGCGCAGCGTGGCCACCCAGTTCATGGGGCCACTCAGGCAGGCCGACAACGCACCGTCGCCCTGCCAGCGTCCGTCGCCACCACGTTGCAGCTCCAGGTGATTCGGCCCCATCGCCATGGTCTCGCCGTCGAGGTCCAGGCCGACCCTGCGCGGCGCAAAGCCGGCGGCCTGCACGGCCACGCGCAGTGCCCCTTGGGCCGAACCATCCGGCGTCGTCAGGTGCAACGTCAGCGTGCTGCCATCGGGAAAGCGCGCGGTACAGGGCTGCCGCTGCACGTCGCAGCCGGTGACGGCAAGCGCCTGCTGCGACTGCCAGGGCTGCGCCACCCAGGCCCAGACCGCCAGCGCCACGGCAACCAGCAGGGCCAGCGCAATGCCTGGACCGCGTCGGCGCAGGCCTGGCAGCCGGCCGAACCCGGTCGGACCCGCCGCCTCGGCCGTGACCACTGGCGAGCGCGTCGGGGCAGGCGTGCGGGAGCGGCCCGTCAGGTGCATGGGTGGGTGCATGCACGGCAGCTTAAGCCGTGTGGCAGCCGCTGTGTGTTGCGCGGACACCGCCGCGCGCAGGTCTCGTTTCTTTACTTGAACTGGTTCAAGGAGCCGGGTTTACCTGGAGGCCGAGACTTCCTCCCGCGCTGTGATCCGTTCGTCAGGCCATGCGTGGCGCGTGGTGCGGGCATCACATCGAACCCTGGAGAGAACCATGAAGATCAGCTCGATGCAACGCTGGCGCCTGGCCACGATCGCTGGTGCGGCCGTACTGGCCACCAGCACCTTTGCGGCAGAGTCGCTGCAGGACGTGATGAAGGAGCGCGGCCTGAGCCAGCAGGACCTGCTGGCCGCGGCCAAGACCTACGTGCCCACCGGCAAGCGCGACGAGTTCGTCACCTTCAGCTCGG
>DAOLLE010000091.1:0-8881 GCA_035331205.1 Burkholderiaceae bacterium | reverse complement strand
CCCGCCCCGATCCGCCCGCTCACCGGCCTGAAGGTGCTGGAGTTCACCCACATGGTGATGGGCCCGACCTGCGGCATGGTGCTGGCCGACCTGGGCGCCGAGGTGATCAAGCTCGAGCCCCTCGGCGGCGAGAACACCCGCCGGCTGGTGGGCGCCGGGGCCGGCTTTTTCCCGATGTTCAACCGCAACAAGAAGAGCGTCGAGATCAACCTGCACCACCCCGACGGCGCCGAGGTGGCGCGGCGGCTGGCGGCCAGCGCCGACGTGGTGATCGAGAACTTCAAGCCCGGCACCCTGGCCAAGTACGGTCTGGACTACGCGAGCCTTGCGACCGCCAACCCGCGGCTGATCTACGTCAGCCACAAGGGCTTCCTGCCCGGGCCCTACGAACACCGCACCGCGCTGGACGAGGTGGTGCAGATGATGGGCGGGCTGGCCTACATGACCGGCCGCCCCGGCGACCCGCTGCGCGCGGGCAGCAGCGTCAACGACATCATGGGCGGGCTGTTCGGCGCCATCGGCACGCTGGCGGCGCTGGTGCAGCGCGGCATCAGCGGGCGCGGCATGGAGGTGCAGTCGGCGCTGTTCGAAAACAACGTCTTCCTGGTCGGCCAGCACATGCTGCAGTACGCCGTCACCGGCCAGGCCGCCGCCCCCATGCCGGCGCGCCACAGCCCCTGGGCGATCTACGACGTGTTCACCGTGGCCGACGGCGAGCAGATCTTCCTGGCCGCGGTGAGCGACGCGCAGTGGAAGGTGTTCTGCCAGGTGCTGGACCTGCCGGACCTGGCCGCCGACCCGGCGCTGGCCAGCAACAATCAGCGCGTGGCCGAGCGCCCCCGCCTGCTGGCCACGCTGCGCGAGCGCTTCGCCCACCGCCGCGCCGCCGACCTGGCCGCGACCATGGAAGCCGCCGGTCTGCCCTACGCGCCGATCCGCCGGCCGGAGGATCTCTACGACGACCCGCACCTGCTGGCCACCGGTGGCCTCGCGGACCTCACCCTGTCCGATGGCGACAAGGCCGGCCAGACGGTGCAGACCACGCTCTTCCCCTTCACGCTGGACGGCCAGCGCCTGGGCGTGCACCTGCAGCCGCCGCGCCACGGCGAGCACACCGACGAGCAGTTGGCGCGCCTGGGTTATGGCGAGGCGGAGCGCGCCGCGCTGCGCGCGGCCGGCGCCATCGCCTGAGTGCCGCCTTCCCCGACCGCCCCGCTCTCCTTCCCCTCATCACAACGATTCCGCCGGAGACAGCCACTCATGACCGACCGCCGCAGCGCCCTGCGCGCCCTCGCCGCCACCGCACTGGCCAGCTTGCCCGGCTGGGCCGCCGCCCAGTCCGACAAAGTCGTGAAGTTCATCCTGCCCAACGCCACCGGCTCGGGCGTGGACGCCATCACCCGTGCCGCGCAGGGCGCGCTGGCCAAGGCGCTGGGCAGCAGCGTGGTGGTGGACAACCAGCCGGGCGCCGGCGGCGTGGTGGGCCTGCAGTCCATTGCCCGCGCCGCGCCGGACGGCCACACGCTGGGCGTGGTGTCCAACAACGTGGTGATCTTCCCCAGCGTGCTGAAGTCCCTGCCCTTCGCCATGCCGGGCGACTTCACCCCGATCGCCATCTGCGGCTACACGCCGGTCGTTCTGGTGGTCAACCCGGCCAAGGTGGCGGCGAAGAACTCGGCCGAATTCGCCGCACTGCTCAAGAGCCGGCCGGGCGAGCTGAACTTCGGCTCTGGCGGCAACGGCACCATCCTGCACCTGGCCGCCGAGATGTACCTCGACGAGGTGAACGCCAAGGCCCGCCACATCCCCTACAAGGGCGTCGGCCCGATGGTGACCGACCTGCTCGGCGGGCAGATCGAATTCGCCACCGCCGCGCTGCCCAGCGTGCAGCAGCACATCAAGAGCGGCGCGCTGCGCGCCATCGGCGTGGGCACCACGCAGCGCGTGCCAGCCGCGGCGGACATCCCCACCTTCGTCGAGCAGGGCGTGCCCGGCTACGTGGTGGAGGCCTGGTTCGCGGTGATCGGCCCCAAGGGCCTGGCCCCGGCCGAGGTCAAGCGCGTGCACGACGCGGTCGTCGCGGCCTTCGCCGACCCCGGCGTCAAGGAGACCATGGCCAAGCAGGGCAACGTCATCAACGTTTCGACCCCCGAAGCAGCCCAGCAGTTCTTCAAGACCGAGCTGGCCAAGTACGCCGCGCTGGTGAAGAAGGCGGGGGTCGAGGCTCAGTGAACGCCCCGGCCGCTATCGCCTCGGCCGATCCCGCCCCGGCATTGCACTTCGCCCCCCGCCTGCTGCTGCTCAGCGAGGACCCGGCTGCGGTGCGCCGCCAGCTGGCCGGCGAGGCGCTGTCGCTGGGCATGTCGCTGGAAGAGGCCGGCCCGCTGCGCGCGGACGTCTCCACCGACGAGATCATCCCGCTGCCGGCGATGGTGCACTTCGACGCCACGCTGGGCCGCTGGCCGCACACCGGCTTCACGGCCGGCGGCGAGCGGCCGATCGGGCGGGACGCGATCCGCCACGCCGGCATCGAGGTCATCGTCGCCGGGCGGCGCTACGGCAAGGGCAGCTCGCGCGAACACGCGGTGGTGGCCGAGCGCTCGGCGGGGGTGCGGCTGGTGATCGCCGAGAGCTTCGAGCGCATCTACCGCCAGAACGCCGACAACCTGGGGCTGTTCACCAGCACGGACTTCGGCCTGGTCGAGCGCATCCGCCGCGGCGAGGCCATCGCGCTGGACGAGCTGCTGGCCGGGCGCGACGCGCTGGCCGCGGCCATCCTGCGCGCCGGCGGGCTGCTGGCCCATGGCGAGCGGGTGTTTGGCAGCCACGGCAAGCGCAGCGGCACGGCTCCGGCCGCTGCGGCGACGCCCTTGGACGCCAGCGAACGCCCGCTGACGCTGTTCGAGAAGATCGTGCGCCGCCACTGGGTCGCCACACCGGACACCCCGGCCGAGCCGGCGCTGGGCGAGGGCGGCTTCGTGCGCGCGGACCGGCGTTTCATCCACGAGTACTACACCGGCATGTGCGCCTGGATGCTCGACGCGCACGCCCAGGCCCAGGGTCACCCGCTGGCGCTGCACGATGCGGCCAGCATCGTCACCTTCGAGGACCACCTCTCCTACGTCCACGCCAGCCCGGTGCATGTGGCTGGCGGCCTGGTCGGTGAGGTGCGCGGCCTGTCGCGCGCGCACCGCGACTTCGTCGCCCGCTTCGGCTTCACCGACCACGGCTACCTGGAGGCGCTGGAGGCCGGCGACGCGGGCAACCGGGGGTCGGAAGGCATCTCCCACGCGATGATGGCAGAGCGCTATGCGCGGCCCGGCGAGCTCATCGTCGGCACCGACTCGCACACCCCGCACAGCGGCGCGCTGGGCTGCGTGGCCTACGGCGTGGGCACCACGGACATGGCGGCGGCCTTCCTCTTCGGCGTCGCGCGGCTGACGATGCCGCCGGTGCTGCGCATCGAGCTCGGCGGCGCGCTGGCGGCGGGCGTCACCGCCAAGGACATCGTGCTGCAGCTGCTGGCCGACCCGGCGATCCGCGCCGGCGCGGGCGTGGGCCGCGTCTTCGAGTACGGCGGCCCGGCGCTGGCGCAGCTGTCCACCGACGAGCGCGCCACGCTGACCAACATGGTCGCCGAGCTGGGCGGCTTCACCGGCCTGGTGGAGCCGGACGCGGAGACCGTCCGCTTCCTGAAGGAGCGCCGTGGGCAGAAGGTCGGCCCTGAGCCCGTGATTGAGCCCTGGATGCGCAGCGACCCCGGCGCGGCCTACGAGCGCGTCTTCGCGATCGACTGCAGCCGCCTGGAGCCGATGGTCGCCCGCCCCGGCGACCCCGGGCGCGGCGTCGCGCTCTCGGCCCTGGCCGCCCAGGACGGGCCGGTGCGCATTGACATCGCCTACGGCGGCTCCTGCACCGCCGGCAAGCGCGAAGACTTCGCCCAGTACCACGCGGTGCTGGCCTGGGCTGCGGAGCGCGGGCTGCGCGTGGCGCCCGGCGTCCAGCTCTACCTGCAATTCGGCACCGCCGACGTGCAGCGCTGGTGCGAGCAGCAGGGCTGGCTGGCCACCTTCGCGGCGGTGGGCGCCGAGCTGCTGCAGCCCGCCTGCGGGGCCTGCGCCAACTGCGGCCCCGGCTCGTCCACCGACGCGGCGCAGGTGACGGTCAGCGCCATCAACCGCAACTTCCCCGGCCGCAGCGGCCCCGGCAGCGTCTGGCTCGCCAGCCCGCCGACGGTGGCGGCCAGCGCGATTGCTGGCGAACTGCTGTCCTTCGACGAACTGCGCCGGCGGCACGGGGGAACCTGAGTTCCACCCACACCGACGTTCCGCACAACCCTGTGGACAGTTCTGGCGCAACTGGGGACTTGTTCAGGCGCTTTCGACGGCCGTCCGAGTTGTTGTCGAAGTGTGCGAACGCGCTCCACGGGGCTGCGCACAGACTTGGGGCGCACACAAAGTCTTGATCCGGCAGGACATTTCCGGGTTGTCCACAGAAAGGCACGCAGCCTATTACTACTGCCAGTTTTATAAAGGAAAGATATACAAAGAGAGAAAACGCCGGGCGTCCCTCAGAAAGGAGGCCTCGGGCGGGGCCCGAACCGGGGCCCTGGACGGCGCCGCATTCACTGGAATCGACGGGGCCGGGACTGCCGTGGGGCTACTTGTGCCCGCCGCCGCCCGAGCTGTAGCCGCCCCAGCTGCCGCCGCTGCTGTGGATACCGCTTGAGTTGCTGCCCTGCTGGCGCAGGCACTGCTGGTACTCGGCGCTCTGGCTGCCGAAGGTCTGCGCGACCGTGTCGCATTCGCTGCTGCTGCTGCACCAGCCCAGCAGGGCCAGGACGATGAGCGCGAGCACGACGTAAATCAGCACGCGCTGGATCCAGGGTGTCCCGAGGGCGGAGGCGGAGCTCGCACCCGTCCCCAGCTTCGACAGGCTGGTGGGCGCCGCATCACGCTGCAGGGCGGCGCGCTGGGATGGGGGGATGCCGAAGGCATCGGCAACGCTGCTGGCCTCCAGCGTGGCGCCGGCGGACCAGGTGACCTCGTTGTCGCCGGTGGCTTGGCTGCGCTCGCGGCTCAGGCGCTTGTGGCGGGCGGCGCCCTGGCCGTCGTAGTCGGTGACCTGCACGCGCTCGCCGCGCCGCACCTGCCAGTAGAACTCGCCGAGCACGTAGGTGGTCTGTGCGTCGTAGCTCCAGCGCTGGCGGTAGCGGTCACCAGCCCAGGCGGCGCTGCTGCCGCTGACCTGGGGCGCGCCGGTGAGCGGGCGCACCCAGCTCCAGCCGTCTTCGGCGTCGATGAGGAAGGCGAAGCCCTCGCGGCGGTGGTAGAGCAGGTACTCGCGCCAGAAGGTCTGCTCGTCGTCGCTGCCGGGGGCTGGCAGATCGCAGCGCTCCTGGTAGCCCACCACCTGCCAGGGCAGCGGTTCGCCACCGCCGGGCGGGGCGGCGAGGTCGAGCGCGAGGCGACCGGTGCGGCCCAGCGGCAGCAGGGGCTCCATGCCGGCACGGGCGCCGGTTTCTTGCGCGTAGTGGGTCAGGCCGGCCGCGAGGGCCTGGCCGGCTTCGCCCAACGCGCCGCCGGCCAGATCGACCACCGCGTGGCACTGGCCGCAGACGATGCTGCGCGTGCTGTCCAGCTTGGGCTCCAGCGACGCGCCGCAGCTGGGGCAGGCCAGGCTGCGGCCGGCCATCGTCTTGACCGCCTCGCCTTCGCGCAGGCCGCTGAGCTGCAGTTCGGCCAGCCGCACCGAGCGGCCCACCGACCAGACCGCCGCGGCCGGATCGCTGTAGTCGAGCGTGGCGACCTCGTCGCGGGCGTTGCGCAGGTCGGCAACGGTGAATTCAGAGCCCGGCCGCGGTGGGCGCGGCAGCTCGCCCTCGGCGGCGCGCAGCATGGCGGTCTGCAGCGAGGCGACGCTCCACACCGCGTCCGGCCCAGGGCCGAGGCGCAACTCGGCGCCGACCTTCAGCGTGGCCGGGTCCGGGGGCGGGCCGGGCGGCGGGGCGTCGAAGGCCAGCACGTAGGCGCCGTTGTCCTCCGACAGCCAGCCCGAGCGGCCGTTGGCGAAGAGCGCGTGCCACTCGTTCCAGCTGCCACGGGCGTAGCCGATCTGCAGCCGGCCGACCAGCGTGAAGGCCGCACCGAGGTGGCGCCCGGTGGCGCCCAGCTGCAGCGGCGAGTGGTCGTCGAAAAGCTCCGCCGATTCACCGATGCGCCGCAGCGCCTCGCCCTCGCGCAGCAGCGTGCTGCGGCAGTAGCCACAGACCGCGCTGGCCGAGGCGGCCGAGTGGAAGTCCACCGGCGCGCCGCAGTTCGGGCAGGCGGCGCGCCAGGCGCGCTGGGCGGGCGGGGGCGTGTCGGCCACGATCGGGTTTGAAGCGGTCCCTGCCGTCGAGGGTCAGACCAGCTTCTTGAGCAGCTCGGCCTTCTTGGCGCTGAACTCCTCGTCGGTGAGGATGCCCTTGGCCTTCAGGTCGGCGAGCTTCTCCAGCGTCGCCATGATCTCGTCGGGCTTCAGACCCACCGCTGCGGCCGGTGGGGCCGAGGCCGCGGAGGCCGTGGCGGCGCCCTGCAACCCCTGCTGGAGGTTCTGTGCCAGCACCTGGCCCAGGGCCACGCCGGCGCCCAGGCCCATCGCGTCGCCCGCGATGCCCGAGCCCCCCGCGGCGGCGCCCTCGGCGAACTTCGGGATCGCCTGCGCGGTCTGGTACTGCATGAACTGGCCCATGTTGCCGCCGACCATGCCCATGCCGATCTTCTGGTCGAGCACCTTCTGCAGCTCGTCGGGCAGGGAGACGCTCTGCAGCGTCACGCTGTCGAGCGCCAGGCCGATGGCCTCGAACTCCGGCGTCACCGCTTGGCGGATCTGCACCGCGAATTCGATCTGGTTGGCCGCCAGGTCGAGGAAGGGGATGCCGGACTGCGCCACCGCGTCAGCCAGGTGCTGCAGCAGGAAACCGCGCAGCTGGCCGTCGAGCTCGGCGGCGGTGTAGGCCTCGCGCGTGCCGGAGATCGCGGTCATGAACTTGCGCGGATCAACGAGGTGCCAGCTGTAGTTGCCGAAGGCGCGCACGCGCACGGCGCCGAAGTCCTTGTCGCGGATCGTCACCGGCTGCGGCGTGCCCCAGCGCTGGTCGATCTGGGCGCGGGTGCTGAAGAAGTAGACGTCGCTCTTGAACGGCGAGGCGAAGAGCTTGTCCCAGTTCTTCAGGTTGGTCAGCAGCGGCAGCGTCTGCGTGGTCAGCGTGTGGCGACCGGGGCGGAAGACGTCGGCCACTTGGCCTTCGTTGACGAACATCGCCAGCTGCGACTCGCGCACCGTCAGCGACGCGCCGTTCTGGATTTCGTGGTCGGCCATCGGGTAGCGCCAGGCCACCACGCCGTCGCCGGCCTCGGTCCATTCGATGACGTCGATGAACTGCTTCTTGATGAAATCCATCAGGCCCATGGCGGCTCCTTGCTGCGCAGGCGCCGCACCCCGTGGCGGAGGCGGCGCCGGTGGATGCCCATCATAAGCAGGCGCCGCCGCGTCAGGCGGTCACCGGCTGCGGCGGGTGCGCAATGGCCGGGTCGAACCATCGCGGTGCGGGCCGGGCTGGGCGTGCAAGCGGCGCACCACGTCCAGGTCGGCGGCCAAGCTGACCCAGGCCTCGTCGGCCATGCCGGGGGGCGGGTCGGTGAGCGGGGCGGCCGTCAGCGCGCCGCCGCGGCCGGCGAAAACGGCGCTGTTGGCGCCGCCGGCGGCCTCGTCGAGCGCGCCGGCCTCGCCGTCGGGTACCTCCAGCACCGCGTCGTCGAAGCTGCGGCGCAGCCGGTCGAGGTGAACCGCGTGGTGGGGGTGGCCGCGAAAGAGGTTGAGCACCAGCAGCCCCTGCGGGCGCAGCGCGGCGGCGCAGTCGTCGTAGAAGCGCTGGGTGGCCAGCGCGGAGGGCAGGCCGTCGTAGTCGTAGCCGTCGACCATCAGCACGTCGAAGGCCTCGGGTCGCTCGCGCACCCAACGCGCGCCGTCGGCCTGCAGGATGGTCAGGCGCGCGTCGTCGGCGGGGATTTCGAACTCGTCGCGCAGTTCGAGCACGTGCGGGTTGATCTCGACCACCTCCAGGTGGCTGGCGCTCAGGTGGCGGTGGCAGAACTTGACCAGCGAGCCGCCGCCCAGTCCGATCAGGCCGATGCGCGCCGGCTGCGGGTGCCAGAGCAGGAAGCCCATCATCAGCCGGGTGTAGGCCAGCGCGAGCGCATCGGGCGCGTCGCTGCGCATGAAGCTCTGCACCTCGTGGATCGAGAAGTGCAGCGCGCGGCTGTCGCGGGTGCGGTGCACGAAGGGGCGCACCAGCTCGTCGTCGGTGGGGCTGGGTGTGGCGCGGGTGGATCGGCTGGATCGGGAAGCTCTGGACATGGCCCGCAGTATGGCCGGGCGCCTAAAATCCGCCCCTTGTCGACGCCAGCCGCGTCGCGCCCGGCCCTGCCTGATCGAGACTCCCCCATGCCCTTTTCCGCGCTCACCGCCCTGACCGCCCTCTCGCCGCTGGACGGCCGCTACGCCGCCAAGGTCGTCCCGCTGCGTCCGCTGATGTCCGAGTACGGGCTGATGCACCGCCGCGTGCAGGTGGAGGTGGAATGGTTCATTGCCCTGTCGGACGCCGGCTTCGCCGAGTTCAAGCCGCTGTCGGAGGCCGCACGCGGCCTGCTGCGCTCGCTGGTGCAGCGCTTCTCGCAGGCCGACGCGCAGGCGATCAAGGACATCGAGAAGACCACCAACCACGACGTCAAGGCGGTGGAATACTGGCTCAAGGCGCGTTTCGCGGACCAGCCGGAGCTGGCCGCGGCCGGCGAGTTCGTGCACTTCGCCTGCACCAGCGAGGACATCAACAACACCA
>DAOLLE010000090.1:0-8905 GCA_035331205.1 Burkholderiaceae bacterium | reverse complement strand
CATCGCCATGAATCAGGCCCTGCAGCGCGAAGTGGACATAGCCAAGCGCAGCAGCCAGCCGCTGTCAGTACTGATGGTGGATATCGACCACTTCAAGCGCATCAATGACAACTACGGTCACAGCGTGGGCGACGAGGCCTTGCGCGAAGTAGCTGGCGTACTGAAGGCCAGCCTGCGCAACATCGATATGGTATTTCGCTATGGTGGCGAAGAATTTCTGGTGCTGCTGTCGAACACCAGCAGCGAGGTCGCGGCGATGGTCGGAGAACGCCTGCGCCAGGCCGTACACAATCTGCAAGTGGTGTTCCAGGGGCAGGCCCTGCAGATGTCGATCAGCCTGGGCTGCGCCACGCTACAAGCCGGCGAGTCCGCTGACGGACTGCAACAGCGAGCCGATCAGGCGCTGTATCAGGCCAAGCGCAACGGTCGCAACCGCCTCAACCTGGCCAGCTGATCAGCCATTGCTCAACTGCAACAAACTGCCCTGCCGATCAAAAGCAAGGAAGCTGGCGACTCGCCCAGTACGAATCCCCTCGACCATATAACGCAACGACTGCTCGACCTGCTCCTCTCCCGGCCCCACGCCAGCCTGACCAGACAGCGCGGCAACAAACATCACCACCCAGTCCTGGGCAGCCTGTTGTGACTCCTCAACCAGGGCGGCGAAGCTGCTCAACTCCTCGGGCGTCTTATCCACACAGACTACCGGGGCCAGATGGCCACCCGCACCCGCCGCAAAGCGCTCCGCCTGCTCGGCGGTATGCCCTTCCGGTAGCTCCGGCTGAGTAAACACGAACAGCAGACGCTGCGGATCAGGCTGCTGGCGGGCCAGCAAGAGAAGGTCATCAAAGGATTCGATCGACATCTGGGACATACGGGACTCCCGGCAGGAGGGCTGTTAAACCGGCAAGCGGGTTAACCAGCCACCGGAAGCAGACCGACAGGCAAAAACGCGCGCCTACCGGCGAAAGTGGTGCCCGAAGCCGGACTCGAACCGGCACGCCATTGCTGGCGAGAGATTTTAAGTCTCCTGCGTCTACCGATTTCGCCATTCGGGCGGTAGCGCTACGCATGCCTGGAGCATGCGCTGGGGGTGGACTATATAGCCCATCGGCCGGCCTAACAAGCGCCAAGGGCGCCTGCATCCCCAACAAAAAAGCCCGGAAATCATTGATTTACCGGGCTTTAATGTTTGGAGGCTGAGGTCGGAATCGAACCGGCGTTCACGGATTTGCAATCCGGTGCATAACCACTCTGCTACTCAGCCTTGAAACAAACGGGCCGCTTAAACGGCCCGTATAAACTGGAGCGGGAAACGAGACTAGAGCCTAGCCTCTAACCTTTTGATTTAAAAAGGTTTTCCGCTTCTGCTGCCTAAGCAGCGGACGCAATTATGGCCTTGTTTGGACTGCCAGGCAACCCCCACGCCAATTTTTATTCCAAGACGGCCCTGGGACAGCTACTGACGTCCGCTACCGGCCCACCATTCTCCGCGTGTGAGGTCTTGCAGGCACAGGCCTAGCCCCCAGCCCTGCCTGCTTCATCGGCTCACTGCTACAGCCCCAACTGCGATACAGCGCTCATTCCTGACAGATGGTACTCCTCATTGAGGGGACCCTTGCGAATTGTCATCGGTAGTCAGCCCCAATCTCTGGTTCAGTTGCAACCAGGCAAGGGCCAGAAATCACCAAGGAAACTCAATGACCGATTCTCAAATGATGGCGTTCTGCCCCTACGCCCCCCCCCCACAGCACAGTAAGGAGGCTGCTGTACTATGAGGATACGTCACCTGCACTACTTCCTGGTCGTCGCTGAAGAGCTCAGCTTTTCGCGGGCGGCGGCCAGAGTTCATATCGAACCCTCCCCCCTCTCTCGGGCCATCAAGGAACTGGAAACAGAGCTGGGCGCTCATCTGTTCCAACGCACCAAGGGACGCATCCGGCTGACGTGGGCCGGTGAAGTTTTCCGTGAGGAGGCGCATCGCATGCTCACCTTCATGGAAGGTGCGCGGACTCGTGTGCATGCTGCGGCATCAGGATACCGGGGACGGCTGCGTATTGGCCTGACCGACAGCCTCGCACAACCGCGACTGATCCGACTGCTGGCCCTCTGCCGCGAGAAAGCACCGCTGACCGAGGTCCAGATCGTCGAAATGACCGTCAGCGAAATGGTCAAAGCATTGGGGTACGGCCAGATCGACGCTGGCTTCACCGTGCATGCCGGGCTGGACGAGGGGTTCGTCAAGGAAGTCGTCTGGACTGATCGCCCTGCTATCGCCATTCCCAAGAACCACCCGCTTCTCTCCCGAGACAAGATTCCTCTCACAGAACTTGCCCTTCACTCATTGATTCTTTGCCATCCCGAGCTTTGCGGTTGAATTTCCTATCCGTGCGTGCTCAACGCGCTGATGCGCGCGCTGGCACTGCACCTGGACCCGTTTCAGGCGCAGTTCCTGCGCTACCTGTTCGGCCTGCTGGTGCTGCTGCCACTGGTGGCGCACAGCCGCAGCCTGCGAGCCTGGTGGCCCAGGTCGGTGCGCGGGCAGTTCATCCGCGGCGCGCTGCACACCGCCGGGCTGGTGCTTTGGTTCTGGGCCTTGCCGCGCATCCCGCTGGCCGACATGACCGCGATCGGATTCACCGGGCCGCTGTTCATCATGGTCGGCGCCTGGCTGTTCTTCAAGGAGCCGATGCACTGGGAGCGCTGGGTGGCCGTGGGCCTGGGATTTGCCGGCGTGCTGATCGTGGTGGGCCCGAAGCTGTCGATCGGCCATGGCGGCGGTGGCCTGTGGCACCTGGTGATGCTGGGCTCGGCGCCGCTGTTCGCGGCGTCGTTTCTGGTCACCAAGGCGCTCACGCGCTACGAGACCGCCGGCACCATCCTGCTGTGGCAGGCCATCACCGTGACGGTGCTGAGCATGCCGCTGGCCGTGCCGGGCTGGCAGGCGCCCACGCCCTGGCAATGGGCGGGTTTCCTGGCCTGCGGGGTGCTCGGCAGCGCCGGCCACTACTGCCTGACGCGCTCGTACCAGGTGGCCGACATTTCGAGCACGCAATCGGCCAAGTTTCTCGACCTGCTGTGGTCGGCCCTGATGGGCTGGCTGCTGTTCAGTGACCTGCCCACCGCCAGCACGCTGCTCGGTGGCGCGGTGATCGCGACCGCCACACTGTGGGTGGCACGGCGCGAGGCCCGGCGGCGCCCGACGAACTGAAAAAAGCATAGCGCCTTGTGGCCATCCGGCGCTGGGAACGGCCGGTTTTTGCCAATAAATTGCCCCTGAACGCGCCGCGGCGCCCGCGTCAGGCCGGCGCGGCCGCCGCGGGTGCCAGGCTGTGGTCGTGTGCGGCCAGAAGCTCCATGAAGCGCGCCGCCACCGGCGACAGCGTGCGCGCTTTCAGCCACGCGCAGCCAAAGCGCACCCGCAGGTCCAGTTCGATGCCGGGCAGGCACGCCAGCTGGCCGGACGCCACCTCGGCCGCCACCATGAACGCCGGCATCAGCGAGATGGCATCGCTGTGGCGCAACACGTCCTTGAGCATGCCCGAGAGGTCGCATTCGACCGCCATCAGGCTGCGCCGGGGCTGCCGGCCGACTGCGCTGGCGAGCAGAAGCTTTTGCAGCATCGCCGCCTGCGCGGGGGTGACGCTGGGGCCGACCAGCGGGTAGCTGAACACCTCGGCCGGCGTGGGCGCGGCCAGTCGCGTCAGCGGGTGCCGCGGCTGGCAAACCACCACCATGCCGTGCTCGCGCAAGGCCTGCACCGCGAAGTCGTCCATCTGCTGCACCTGGCTGAGCTCGAGCACGATCAGGTCCACGTCACGCGCACGGGCCCGGTCCGGCAGCTCCTGCCACGGCGCCAGCACGGTCTTCAGGCGCAGGCCAGGGTGGGCGCGGTTGAGCTGGCCGATCGCCGGCCCCACCAGCGCCGAGCCGCCGTACGGCCCGACTCCGATGCGCAGCTCGCCCAACTCCAGGCCCTGGGTCAGGGCGATGTCGCGCTCCAGGTCGCGCGTGGCGCTGTCGAGCTGGCGCGCGTGGGCGAGCAGCAGGCGCCCGACGTCGGTGGGCTCGATCGCGCCGCGGTTGCGCTCCAGCACCGCCGCGCCCACCTCGGCCTCCAGCGCCTGGATGCTGCGCGACAAGGCCGGCTGCGTCAGGTGCACCGCCTCGGCGGCCCGGCTGAAGCTGCCATGCTCGACCACGGCGATGAGGTGGCGCAGCTGGCGCAGTTCCATGAATGATTTCCAGTTATCGAATCAATGTTTCGAATGCATTGGACAAATAGTAACGCAGCGCCGATCATCCGGCAATGCGCCCCACAGAGGGTGTCCTTCAACCGGAGACATTCATGCCCCCCCAGACTTTCGATTACGTCATCGTCGGCGCCGGCTCGGCCGGCTGCGTGCTGGCCGCGCGCCTGAGCGAGGACCCGGCCGTGACGGTCTGCCTGCTCGAAGCCGGTGGCCCGGACAACAGCGTGCTGATCCACGCGCCCGCCGGCGTGGTGGCGATGGTGCCCACCAAGATCAACAACTACGCCTACGAGACCGTGCCCCAGCCGGGCCTGAACGGCCGCAAGGGTTACCAGCCGCGGGGCAAGACCCTGGGCGGCTCCAGCTCGATCAACGCCATGCTCTACGTGCGCGGCAACCGGTGGGACTACGACCATTGGGCCTCGCTGGGCAACCCCGGCTGGTCGTACGACGACGTGCTGCCGCTGTTCAGGCACTCGGAGCACAACGAGCAGTTCCAGAATGAATTCCACGGCCAGGGCGGGCCGCTGAACGTGACCTACCAGGCGCACCAGAGCCCGGTCAACGAGCTGTTCCTGCAGGCCGCCGCGGCCAACGGCATCGCGCTCAACCCGGACTACAACGGCGCGGAGCAGGCGGGCGCGTTCCAGTACCAGGTCACGCACAAGAACGGTGAGCGCTGCAGCGCGGCCAAGGCCTTCCTCACACCCAACCTGTCGCGGCCCAACCTCAAGGTGATCACCCACGCCGTATCGGCCAAGGTGACGCTGGAGGGCCGACGCGCCACGGGCGTGGCCTACCACCAGGGCGGCGCCTTGCAGACGGTGAAGGCGCGGCGCGAGGTGATCCTGTCGGCCGGCGCCTTTGGCTCACCGCAGTTGTTGCTGCTCTCTGGGATCGGCCCGGCCGATGAACTGCAGAAGGTGGGTGTGCCGGTAATGCACGAGCTGCCGGGCGTGGGCAGGAACCTGCAGGATCACATCGACTACGTGCAGACTTGGCGCGTGCCCAGCCACACCGACACCTTCGGCGTCTCGCTGCGCGGTTCGGCCCGGGTCACCGGCGCCATGCTCGAATGGAAGAACCAGCGCACCGGCGTGATCACCAGCTCCATCGCCACCTGCGGCGCCTTCCTGCGCTCCGCGCCCGACGTGGCGGTGCCGGACCTGCAGCTCGTTTTCGTGCTGGGCATCGTCGACGACCACGCGCGCAAGCTGCACCTGGGCCACGGCATCTCCTGCCACGTCGACCTGCTGCGCCCGCACAGCCGCGGCACCGTGAGCCTGGCCAGCGCCAACCCGCACGACGCGCCGCTGATCGACCCGAACTTCCTGGCGGACGAGCGCGACCTGCAGATTCTCGTCAAAGGCGGGCAGATGCAGCAGCGCATCCTGGAGTCAAAGCCCTTCGACCCCATCCGCGGCAAGATGCTCTACCCGGTGCGCGCCGACGACGCGGCCGCCATGGCGCAGGACATCCGCAACCGGGCCGACACCCAATACCACCCGGTGGGCAGCTGCAAGATGGGCCCCGACAGCGACCCGATGGCGGTGGTCGATGCGCGGCTGCGCGTGCGCGGCGTCCGGGGCCTGCGTGTCGCCGACGCGTCCATCATGCCCACCCTCATCGGTGGAAACACCAATGCCCCCAGCATCATGATCGGCGAAAAGCTCGCTGACCTGCTCCGTTCCAACGCCTGATACGGGTTTGCATTCAAGCGTAGAACAAGGCGCGAAGCCGAAGACAGTGCTGTAGCACGGCGAGGCGAAGCAACGAAGTTATACGTTTGAAGGCGAATCCGTGTGAACCATCCATTCCAACGACAGGAGACTCCCATGAACAAGACCCTTGGCAGCGCGCTGCTGATCACCCTGCTGGCCCTTGGCGGCTGCGGCAAGAACACCGGTGTCGGCGGCACGGCCGGCGACGCCGAGACAGCCACGCAGAAGGCCAATGAACTGATCGCCCAGGAACTCAACCTGGCCGACCCGCTGGACTTCGAAGACGCCAAACGCGGCTTCATCGCCGCGCCCGAAGGCAAGATCATGGCGGCCGACGGCACCACGGTGCTGATCGACTTCGACGCCTACAAGTTCATCGACGGCAAGGCACCGGCCACCGTCAACCCCAGCCTGTGGCGCCACGCCACGCTGAACAAGGGCGTCGGCCTGTACAAGGTGCGCGACGGCGTGCACCAGCTGCGCGGCTTCGACATCTCGAACATCACGCTGATCGACGGCAAGACCGGCTGGATCGTCGTCGATGCCTTGACATCGCGCGAAAGCTCGGCCGCCGCGATGGCCTTTGCGCGCAAGCACCTGGGCAACAAGCCGGTCACGGCACTGGTCTTCACCCACAGCCATGCCGACCACTTCGGCGGCGCGCTCGGCGTGGTCACGCCCCAGGAAGTGGCGGAGCGCAAGATCCCCGTGATCGCGTCCGAAGGCTTCATGGAGGAAGCCACCAGCGAGAACATCCTGGTCGGCACCGCCATGGCGCGCCGCTCGATGTACCAGTTCGGCAAGAACCTGCCGCCCGGCCCCAAAGCCGCCGTCGACACCGGCCTGGGCAAGAACGTGTCCTACGGGGCGATCGGCATCCTGGAGCCCACCCAGCTCATCACCAAGCCGACGCAGGAGCTGGTGCTGGACGGCGTGCGCGTGGTGTTCCACAACGTGCCCGGCGCCGAGGCCCCGGCCGAGATGACCTTCTCCGTGCCCGAGTACAAGGTCTACGGCGGCGCCGAGAACCTGGCGCAGACCATGCACAACCTCCTGCCGGTGCGCGGCGCCAAGGCGCGCGACTCCCTGCGCTGGGCCACCTACATGCAGGAGGCGCTGGACCAGCTCGGCGACGCCGAGGTCTACGTGGGCCAGCACAACTGGCCGATCTGGGGCCAGGAGCGCATCCGCGAGTTCATCACCAAGACGCGCGACGTCTACAAATACACCCACGACCAGACCGTGCGCCTGGCCAACGCCGGCCACACCCCGCGGGAGATCGCCGACCTGGTCAAGCTGCCGAAGTCGCTCGCCAGCTACCCCAACACGCGCGGCTACTACGGCGACCTGCGCCACAACGTCAAGGCCGTGTACCAGCTCTACCTGGGCGCCTACGACGGCAACCCGGCCAACCTGAACCCGCTGCCACCGCAGGAGTCCGCCAAACGCTACCTCGAGGTGATCGGTGGCGCCGACAAGGCCGTGGCCGCGGCCCAGGCGGCCTACGACAAGGGCGATTTCCGCTGGGCGGCCGAGCTGCTGAACCACGCCGTGTTCGGCGCACCCGACAACAAGGCCGCCAAGGACCTGCTGGCCCGCACCTACGAGCAGATGGGCTTCATGTCCGAGGCCGCCACCTGGCGCAACAGCTACCTGACCGCCGCCCAGGAACTGCGCGAAGGCCCGCCCAAGAAGGGCGTGGACCGCTCGGCGCTGATCGAGATGCTGTACCACACGCCGATCGACCGTTTCCTGGAAGCCATGGCCGCAGGCCTGAACGGCCCCGAGGCCGAAGGCAAGGACCTGAAAGTCAACCTGGTGCTGACCGATCTGAAGACCTCCTACGTGCTGTGGATCGAGAACGCCGTGCTGCACTTCAAGAAGGCGCCGCCGGACGCCAGCGCCAACGCCACGCTCACGCTGACCAAGCCCATCTTCATCAAGATGATGGCTGGCACCGCGGGCGTGAAGGACACCCTGCTCAGTGACGACCTCAAGATCGACGGCAGCAAGATCGACCTGGTGCGCTTCTTCAGCCTGATCGACAAGGCGCCGGGCACCTTCCAGATCGTGACCAAGTAAAGTGGCAGGCCCATTCCACGGAGACAACCCGCCATGACCCTCAAACCCTGGCTCGCCACCTACCGCGACAACGGCATTCCCGAAACCGTCAACGCCGACGCCTGGCCGTCGGTGGTGCACCTGCTCGAAGACGCGATGCGCCGCTACGCCGACAAGCCCGCCTTCCGGGCTTTCGGGCAGACCCTGAGCTTTGCCGATGTGGACCGGCAGTCGGCCGCCTTCGCCGCCTGGCTGCAGCAGCGCCTGGGCGTGAAGAAAGGCGACCGCGTCGCCGTGATGCTGCCCAACCTCCTGGCCTTCCCCATCGTCTGCATCGGCATCCTGCGCGCCGGCGCGGTGCAGGTGAACGTGAACCCGCTGTACACCCCGCGCGAGCTGGTGCACCAGCTCAAGGACTCGGGCAGCGAGACCATCGTGATCTTCAACGGCTCCACGCCCACGCTGGCCGAGGTGGCGGCACAAGCCGGCATCAAGACCGTGATCACCGTGGCCCCGGGTGACGGCACCGCCGCGCCGCTGCCCGCGCCGCCGGTCGATCCGCGGCTGGCCGGCAGCAGCATCGCGCTGGCCGACGCGTTGCGCGAAGGCGCGTCGATGACGCGCGCGCCGGTGGCGCTGACCGGCGACGACCTCATCTTCCTGCAGTACACCGGCGGCACCACCGGGCTGTCCAAGGGCGCGGCGCTGTCGCACCGCAACCTGGTGGCCAACGTCGAGCAGTTCAAGGCCACCATGCCGTCGGCGGTGCGCCCGGGGCAGGAGGTGATCGTCACCGCGATCCCGCTGTACCACTAATGTCAGCCACTTCCAAGCCCAAGCTCTACAACCCACGCCACCCCGAACGCACGC
>DAOLLE010000089.1:0-8969 GCA_035331205.1 Burkholderiaceae bacterium | reverse complement strand
CTGTGGATTTACTTAAGGTGGGGACGTCATGATGGAGAGCCAGGCAGATCGAGGCCACCAGCCGGGCGCGGTCGCGTTTGCGCCAGGCGTCCAGCGCGTCGATCACGCGGGCGTCCAGTGCCGTGAGCGTGCCCGCTCGGGGGGCGTCGATGCCCAGCGGACCGCTGGCCTCCGCGGCGGCGGCCGGTGGCGCGGCGCCGGGAGCCGAGGCTGCGGAGGCCGGCTGCGCGCCCGCGGGCAGCAGAGTCGCCAGCAGGGCGGTGGCCGCGCCCCCCAGGCGCAGCAGGTGGAGGATGGTTCGAGTCATTGTGCGTCAACGCGGCAGGGCCCTGGCGGGACGACCGGCAGGCGGGCGGCGTGCTTCGGGTTCTGCCTGGTGGAAATTCGGGTGTGCGGTGGCGGATGCAAGGTTGTATCGCAGCGGGCCACCAAGGGGGACTGGCCGATTCGATGCACCTGCGCGCTGCGTGCATTCGTCCGCCCGGCGCGCGGCCGCGTCGACCGGCGGTGAAATCGATTTGCCCAAGCCGCCGGGGGCCCGCACAATCGCCGCCATTGTCTCGCTGCGTGGCCCATCATGACGATCCCCGGCTTCAAGCTGCCCGAACCCCCCCGCGACAAGCTCACGCTGCGCCGCCAGCTCCAGGCCGAGCGCCAGGCGATGAGCGACCGCCACCAGCGCAGCGTCTACCTGCAGGAGGTGCTGCGGGTGTGGCTGCTGACGCGGCCCGAAAAGACCATCGGCGCCTACTGGGCGATCAAGGGCGAGTTCGACGCGCTGCCCGCGCTGTACCGCTGGACCGAGGCGGACCCGGACCGCCGCATCGGCCTGCCGGTGATGGACCGCCTGACCAAGCAGCTGCGCTTCCACGTCTGGTACCCCGGCTGCCCGATGGAGGAGGACGCCTTCGGCATCCTCAAGCCCAAGGACACCGAGGAGTTCCACCCGCAGCTGCTGCTGGCGCCCTGCGTCGGCTTCGGCAAACGCGGCGTGCGCCTGGGCTATGGCGGCGGCTTCTACGACCGCACGCTCGCCAAGCTCAAGCCGATGCCCTTCACCGCCGGCATCGGCTACGGGCACGGCTACATCCCCTGGCTCGAGGCCGAGGCGCACGACGTGCCGCTGGACGCGATGCTGACCGAGGACGGCGTGTTCTGGCAGCGCGACGCCTGACGACGGACCGCTGCGGGCAGAAAAAAACCGGCCGCAGCAACCCCCGTCACTGCGGCCGGCCCCTGGTGCCGATCTGCCGCCGCAAGGCGGCCACGGCTCCTCCTCGGTAACCCCGTGTCCGGAGCACAACGCCAACCACCGCTCCGGCCACCGGCGCATTCCACCCGCAGGCACCCGCTGCCGATTTGCGCCAGCGCAAGTTCGGCCCTTCACCCGGCCCGGCGTTGCGCCGTGACCCCGACGGCTTGATGCAGATCACGGCAGCGGCCAGCACAACCCCATGCGGCGATGCGGCGGCGCAACAAATCGCTCCCCGTGCCGTCGCCGGGTTGTCACACGCGCTGCCCGGCCGGCCGCAGCTGCGCCCGTATAGTCTCAGGGCACCGCATCCCCCCAGAGAGAGGATCCCAACGATGAGCACTGCCTACGAGAACATCCTGGTCGAGACCCGCGGCGACGGCCCGCTGCGCTACGGCTGGATCACGCTGAACCGCCCGAAGGCGCTGAACGCGCTGAACGACGCGCTGATGGACGAGCTCGGCACCGCGCTGCTGGCCTTCGACGCCGACGAGGGCATCGCCTGCATCGTCGTCACCGGCAGCGAGAAGGCCTTCGCCGCCGGGGCGGACATCGCGATGATGAACCCCTTCAATTTCCCGGACGCCTACCGCAAGGGCCTGATCTCGCGCAACTGGGACACCATCCGCCAGGTCCGCAAGCCCGTGATTGCGGCGGTCAGCGGCTTCGCACTCGGCGGCGGCTGCGAGGTGGCGATGGCCTGCGACCTGATCCTGGCCGCCGACACGGCCAAGTTCGGCCAGCCCGAGATCAAGCTGGGCATCATCCCCGGCGCCGGCGGCACGCAGCGCCTGCCGCGCGCAGTGGGTAAGAGCAAGGCGATGGACCTGGCCCTGACCGGCCGCATGATGGACGCGGCCGAAGCCGAGCGCGCCGGCCTGGTCTCGCGCGTCGTGCCCGCCGCGGAGCTCCACGCCGAAGCCGCCAAGGCCGCCCAGGCGATGTGCGGCTACTCGCTGCTGGCGCTGATGGCGGTGAAGGAAAGCGTCAACCGCGCCTACGAATCCCCGCTGGCCGAAGGCCTGCTCTTCGAGCGCCGCCTCTTCCACGCGCTGTTCTCCAGCGCCGACCAGAAGGAGGGCATGGGCGCCTTCCTGGACAAGCGCGCGCCGAACTTCACGCACCGCTGAGGGCGCGCTAGTGGGATGTCGCCGTCCCGGCTAGTAGCCCGGACGGCGCTCGGACCACATGTGAGTGGCAAAGCCCGATGAAAGCAGCGCCTCGTGCGGTGCCCACCAAATGTCGGAGATCGGGGGCGTCAAGGCCTTTTCGATGAAGGCCTGGCTGGCGCCCCGCGAGGCATAGAAATCGGCGATCTGGTGATCGGTTCGGCTCCAACCCAGGCTGATGGGGGCATAGCGCGATCCGGAGCGGTGGAAACCGACCTGCGCGTCGGGGCCGATGTAGCGTTGCTGTCCGCTGGCCAGTACGAGCGTGCAGGCGCTGGCGCAGCGTTCGAGGGCGGCCGTGTCGACACCCCTGGCCATGACGATTTTCGCCATGCGCATGCCCTCCAACACATAACCGCCCGGGCTGCGGAACTCCACGAGCGTGAACGACGGGTTGCTGCGCAGCACCGATTCGAGCTGTAGTGCGCTGCCGAACTTGAACTCACCGCTGACCACGATGCGGCCCAGATAAGGGTCAGCGTCGACGCTGGCTGGTCGATAGCGGCCCGTGACGCTGTCCCACCACTCCAACACGAGGTCCTGCTCGAATTCGCCCACGCTCAGCAGCGGTGCCATGGACAGGCCGATGATCCACAGCGGAGTGGCCCACAGAATGCCCGCTGGCCTCGAAAACGCACGCCAGGTGCTGCGCGTCATGCCGACGATCATCCAGATCGACAGTCCGGCTGCCGCTGTGATCACCAGCATGAAGGCCCAGAGCATGATCCCAAAGCTGCGGGTCGGGTCCAGGTCCACGCCCACCAGGCGCCCGAGCAGGGCGTCGAACAGGATCACCGTGGCGATGAGGACGGCCAGTGTCTTGACGGGGCCTCTTTCACCGCGCCAGGTTGGAGCGAACCAGACCGAGCCGATGCCTGCCATGGCCTTGGTGGCGATCGCAGCGACGCGCTTCGGCAGGGGCATGTCGATGCGACGATCCTGTTGACAGGCCCTGTCGTCCGGCTCGCCAGGACGCTGCGGATCGCCCTCGAGCCCCGCCAGCTCTCGCTTTCGCCGCGCAGCCTGGGCAACGTGACGGTCGAACCAATCCAGGAAGTGCATGACCTGAGCCGAATCGCCGCCGCCGCGTGCCCGAAAGAGGCATAAGCGCATTGCTGGCGTGGACAGATACAGCCGCCTTGTGTCCTGAACCCAGAGCATCGGGCCCGTCCCCTGTGCTCTGAGTTGCGCATCGGTTGGCAGGCCGGGCCAGATCTGCCGCAGTCCCTCGCAGCCGATCCACAGCGCATAGTCTTCGCTCTCGACCACCTCAAGGGTCCATCGACGGTACTTCAGTGGCCAGGCCGGACACCCGTCGAGGTTCTTCAGTCGATGACAGGTCGCAGGGCGATGCAGCATGGGTGGGGTCGAAGGCTGAATCTGGAAAATTATCCACGCCGCCCCGCCGCGTTGTTCCCGAATCCGGATGGCCGTCGACCGACGTCCCCGCCTCCACCCCCGCCAGCCGCTCCCTCAGCCAGCGGTGGCCCGCGTCGCCGTGCCAGCGCTCGTGCCAGCACTGGCGCACGTCGAAGTCGGGCAGGGCGATCGGCGGCTCGGCCTGCTGCAGCGATAAGTCGGCCGACCACTGCGCCGCCACGCTGCGCGGCACGATCGCCAGCAGGTCGGTGCAGGCGACGATGGCTGGCAGGCTGAGGAAGTTCTGCACCCGCAGCGCGATGCGCTCGCCCAGCCCTTCGGCGCGCAGCGTGGCCTCCACGACGCCGTGGCCGGTGCCCGCCGGCAGCACCACCGCGTGGGCGGCGTCGCCGAAGGCGGCGCGTGACAGCCGCCCGGCCCCGTCCAGCAGCGGGTGGTCGCGCCGGGCGATGACGATGTAGTGCTCGCGCAGCAGGCGCTGCTGGTACCAGCCCGAGCCGTTGAAATCCGGCAGGTTGCCGATCGCCAGATCCACCTCGCCACTTTCCAGCGCGGCCTGCGGGTCATGCTCCGGCATCGGCAGGGTGGCGAGCTTGACGCCCGGGGCCTGCTCGCGCAGCTGCGCCAGCAGGCGCGGCAGGAAAAAGGCCTCGCCCAGGTCGGAGATGTAGAGCGTGAAGCGCCGCTCGCTGGTCGCGGGGTCGAAGGCCGCCGGCCGGCGCAGCGTCGTCTGCAGCGTCGCCATCGCCTGGCGCAGCGGCGCGGCCATGGCCTGTGCGTGCGGCGTGGGCGCCATGCCCTCGCGGGTGCGCACGAAGAGCGCATCGCCCGTCAGGCGGCGCAGCCGCGCCAGCGCGTTGCTCACCGTCGGCTGCGCCAGTCGCAGGCGTTCGGCCGCGCGGGTGATGCTGCGCTCGGCCAGCACAGCGTCGAAGATGCGCAGCAGGTTCAGGTCCCAATCCGGGGCGGCGTCCGCGGTGGCGCGGCCTGGATCATTCTTCATGGGAATGATGCTATTTGGCGGGATTGCTGGTGGGAATCCGGGCCGGCCACTAAGGTGCGGGCCACAACGACAGATAGGAGACACGCCGTGCTGCAAGGATGCACCCCTTGGCCGGATGAGCTGGGCGCGCGCTGGAAGCGCGAAGGCTGGTGGGAAGGCCTGACCCTGTGGGACATGGTGGCGCGCAGCGTGGCCCGCAGCCCCGAGAAGACCGCCGTCGTCGCCGGTGCGGCGGGCGAAGAAGGTGGCGAGTTCCGTCAGACCTACGCCGAGCTGGACCGCGCGGTGGCCCGCGTCGCCGCCGGCTGGCTGGCGCTGGGCCTGCGGCCGCTGGACCGCGTGGTGATGCAGCTGCCGAACACGCCCGAGTTCGTGCACCACTACCTCGCGCTGGTGCGCATCGGCGCGATCCCCGTGATGGCGCTGCGGGCGCACCGGCTGGCGGAGGTGCGGCACTTCGTGCGGGCCTCCGGCGCGGTGGCCTACGTCGGCCCGGACGCGATCAAGGACTTCGACTATCGCCCGATGGCCGCCCAGGTGCAGCGCGAGCGGCCGCACCTGCGCCACATCGTCATCGTCGGCACGCCGGGCGAGGGCCAGGTGGCGCACGACGATCTGCTGGCCCGCGCTGGCGATGACGCCGCCGTGGCCGCGGCGCTCGCGGGGCTCCGGGTGGATCCAACCGAGGTGACGACGATGCTGCTCTCCGGCGGCACCACCTCGATGTCCAAGCTGATCCCGCGCACGCACGAGGACTACGTGCTCAACGCGCGGCTGTGCGGCGCGGCGGCGGGCTTCGATGCGGCCACCGTCTTCATGGCCATCCTGCCGCTGGGGCACAACTACAACCTGGCCTCGCCGGGCATGCTGGCCACCTTCTACTACGGCGGCACGCTGGTGATCGCGCCCTCCACCGACACCGCGGCGATCTTTGGCGCCATCGAGCGCGAGCGCGTCACGGTGGTCGCCGCGGTGGTGCCGCTGATCGCCGGCTGGCTGACTTCGCCCGAGCCGCAGCGCTTCGACACCACCAGCCTGCGGGTGATCCAGAACGGCGGCGCCCGCCTCGCGCCCGAGCTGCGCCAGCGCCTGCGCGAGCGCTTCCCCGGCTGCACGCCGCAGGAGGTCTACGGCACCGCCGAGGGCCTGATCAACATGGTGCGGCTGGACGACCCAGACGACCTTGTGCTGGACAGCTCCGGCGCACCGGTCTGCGCGGCCGACGAGATCCGCGTGGTGGACGACCACGACCGGGACGTGGCCGACGGCGAACCCGGCGAGCTGCTAACCCGTGGGCCGTACACCATCCGCGGCTACTACAACGCCGTGGGCAAGAATCGGGAAGCCTTCACCGCCGACGGCTGGTACCGCATGGGCGACATCGTGCGCAAGCGCGGGCGGTACGTGTACACCGAGGGCCGGCGCAAGGACCTGATCAACCGCGGCGGCGAGAAGATCAGCTGCGAGGAGGTGGAGAACCTCATCTTCGGCCACCCCGCCGTGCTGGCCGTGACGCTGGTGGCGATGCCCGACCCGGTCTTCGGCGAGAAGGCCTGCGCCTTCGTCATCCCGAAGGCCGACCACACGCTGACGCTGCCCGAACTCACCGCGCACCTGCGCGCCCAGGGCATCGCCAGCTTCAAGCTGCCCGAGCGGCTGGAGCTGGTGGACGCCTTCCCCACCAGCCCGGTGGGCAAGATCATGAAGCGCGAGCTGCGCGAACGCATCGCCGCGCAGGTGGCACAGGAGAGCCGTCCATGAAGATCAAGATCCTCGGCGCCGGCCCGGCCGGCCTGTGCTTCGCGGCGCTGATGAAGCGCCAGGACCCGCGGCACGACATCACCGTCATCGAGCGTGGTTCGCGCGACGCCACCTGGGGCTTCGGCGTCGTGTTCTCCGACCGGGCGCTGGACTTCCTGCGTGCGGATGACGAGGCGCTCTACGCCCTCGTCACCCCGCACATGGAAACCTGGGACCACCTCAGCATCGTCCACAACGACACCCGCATCCCCATCACCGGCAATGGCTTCTCCGCCATCGGCCGGCTGGAGCTGCTGCAGCTGATGGTCGCGCACGCCGAGGCGCTGGGCGTGCAGATCCGCTTCGATTGCGAGGCCACGTCGCTGGCGGCCATCGACCCTGAAGGTGACGCGGATCTGATCGTCGCCAGCAACGGCGCCTTCTCCTGGGTGCGCGCCGAGAACGAGCAGCGCTTCGGCACCACCGTCGACTGGCGGCCCAACCGCTTCATCTGGTACGGCACCAGCCAGGTCTTCGACAGCCTCACGCTCACCTTCCGCGAGACCGAGTGGGGCGTCTTCTGCGCCCACCACTACCGCTACAGCCCGGGCATGAGCACGTTTCTCGTGGAGGTGACGGATGAAACCTGGCGGCGCGCTGGTTTCGACTCGATGAGTCCCGCCGACACCATCGCCCGCTGCGAACAGGCCTTCGCCAAGGACCTGGGCGGTCACCCGATCCTGTCCAACAACTCCTACTGGCGCCAGTTCCCGGCGGTGTGGAACGAGCGCTGGAGCTTCGACCACGTCGTGCTGCTGGGCGACGCGCTGCGCACCGCGCACTTCTCCATCGGCTCCGGCACCCGGCTGGCGATGGAGGACGCGATCGCGCTCGCGAAGGCCTGCCGCGAGCTGGATCTGGGCGAGCGGCCCGCGCGCGAGCAGGTGCGCGCCGCCCTGGCGGCCTTCCAGGCCCAGCGCCTGCCGCCGATGCACAAGATCTGGAACGCCGCCAACGTCAGCCTGCGCTGGTACGAGCGCATGGACGAACTGGTGCCCAGCCTCAGCGCGGTCGAATTCGCCTACAGCTACATGACCCGCACCGGCCGCGTCAGCCACGCCGAGATGACGCGCCGCGACCCCGGGCTGGCGCGGGCCTACGAGCAGTTGCATCCGGAGGTGCCGACGCCGTTGTGATCAGCCGACGCCTGGGTGACGGAACGTGCGCGATGCCACAGAGAGCGCCAGGAGAGGGGCGATCTGAATCAAACGGCCGGCTCGACGCCCTCGGGGCCGCCACCCGGCCTGCCTAAGATCGCGCCCGCCCGGACGGGGCGATTTGCAGCACAGGCACAGGGAATGAAGGCATTGGTGGCGATCAAGCGCGTGGTGGACATTTCGCCACGCTCGCGTGTCCAGGTGCGGCCGGACGGCTCCGGCATCGACCTGAGTCAGGCGCGCATGGGATTGAACCCCTTCGACGAGGTGGCGGTCGAGGCGGCGCTGCGGCTCAAGGACGAAGGCGCAGTCGAGCAGGTCGTGGTCGTCTCCTGCGGACCCGAGGCCTGCCAGGAACCGCTGCGCCTGGCGATGGGCATGGGCGCGGACCGGGCGATCCAGGTGCTCTGCGACGAGGAGTTGGAGCCCCTGGCCGTGGCCAAGCTGCTGCGCGCGGTGGCCGAGCATGAGCAGCCGGACCTGGTCCTGCTGGGCAAGAAGTCGGTCGACGGCGAATGCAGCCAGACCGGGCCGATGCTCGCCGCGCTGTTGGGTTGGCCGCAGGCGACCTTCGCCAGTCGGGTGAGCACCGACGAGCCCTGGATCGGCGGCCTGCTGCAGGTGCTGCGCCAGATCGACGGCGGGCTGCAGACGTTGACGGTGACGCTGCCGGCGGTCGTGACGGTCGACCTCACGCTCGGGCGGCCGCGCTACGTCACGATGCCGGGCATGGTGGCCGCCAAGCGCAAGCCGCTGCTGCCGGTCACGCCCAAGGCGCTGGGCGTGGACGTTGCGCCGCGCCAGCGGCTGCTGCGGGTGCGCGAGCCCGACCAGCGCCCGGCGGGCGAGCGGGTCGGCGATGTGGCCGGGCTGGTCGAGCGGCTGCAGCAGCGCAGCCTCTGCTGACGCGGCGATTGTTGGATACAGGGCGGGGCATCTAAGATGCCCCTCCATCGCGTCGTCCAACCGGGAATCCTTCGATGTCCGCTGCAGTTTCCAGCCTTTCGCCGCCGAATGGCGCCGCCCTGGTCGTCGCCGAGCACGACGGCGGCCATCTGGCCGACGCCACCCGCATCGCGCTGACCGGCGCCCGGGCCTGCGCGCCGGTGGTGGACCTGCTGGTGGCGGGCGAAGGCGTCGCGGCGGTGGCGCAGGCCGCGGCGCGGCTGCCGGGGGTGCGCCGGTGCTGACCGTCTTCCAGCGGCGGT
>DAOLLE010000088.1:0-8989 GCA_035331205.1 Burkholderiaceae bacterium | reverse complement strand
GCGGCCACGTCGGTGGCCACCAGCAGGTCGACCTCGCCGCGCTTGAAGGCGTCCAGCGCCTTCAGGCGTTCGTCCTGCGACTTGTCGCCGTGCAGCGCAGCGGTGTTCAGGCCGTCGCGCTCGAAGGCGCGCGCCAAGCGGGCGGCGCCGAGCTTGGAGTTGACGAACACGATCGCCTGCGACAGGGAGCGCTCGCGCAGGACCTGGCGGATCGCGCGGCGCTTGTCGTCGTCCGAGACGCTGTAGAACCGCTGCTCGACGGTCGAGGCGGTGGCGTTCGGTCGCGCCACTTCGACCAGCACCGGCTCCTGCAGGTAGCTCTGGGCCAGGCGCTTGATCTCCGGCGAGAAGGTGGCCGAGAACAGCAGCGTCTGGCGCTTCTTCGGCAGGTAGCTCAGGATGCGCTGCAGATCGGGCAGGAAGCCGATGTCGAGCATGCGATCGGCTTCGTCGAGCACCACGTACTCGACCTGGTTGAGCTGGCAGTTCTTCGCCTGGATGTGGTCCAGCAGCCGGCCCGGCGTGGCGATCAGCACCTCGGTGCCGCGCTTGAGTTCGGCCGTCTGCGGGGCCATGTCGATGCCGCCGAAGACGCAGCACACGCGCAGGTTCGTGTGCGCCGCGTAGTTCTTGATGTTGCTGGCCACCTGATCGGCCAGTTCGCGTGTCGGCGCCAGCACGAGGGCCCGCACCGGATGGCGCGCGGGTGAGGCACTGGCGTTCTCGTGCACCAGCATCTTCTGCAGCAGCGGCAGCGAGAAGGCTGCCGTCTTGCCGGTGCCGGTCTGTGCAGCTCCCATGACGTCCTGACCCGCCAGAACGATCGGAATCGCCTTGGCCTGGATCGGCGTCATCGTCTCGTAGCCGGAGTCCTGGATGGCCTGCAGCAACTTCGGCGCCAGCGCGAGGGTGTCGAAGCGCAAGGGGGCGGCCGCCTGTTCGGCCGCGTCGGGGGTCTCGGTGATCACCCGCGGATTATCCCGCGGATTTCGAAACCGGATCCTCCGCGGCCCAATGTTCGCCGGTTCTCACCAGCAGGCGGGGCGTACGGAAGCGGACGATGGCCCGGTACAGCGCGAGGTAAAGCAGGCAAAAGCCCAGCAGGCAAGCGCCCAGCGGGCCCGTCTGGTCCCAGCACAGCAGCGCGGGACCGGCGCTCAGCGAGCAGACCAGCCAGAGATAGGGCGAAGTCAACGAATTGCGACGCAGCAGGTTGGCCGAATCGCGTCGGCCGATCGCCCAGCGCATGAGCCTGCGATAGACCAGGCTGTGTAGGTGCGTGGCGTCCGGTTGACCCACGGGCCGGCCGCGCACGACCTTTCGGCGGTACATCGTGAACAGGGTCTCGAACATCGGATAGGCGCACAGCAGCAGCGGGAACATCGGTGACACCTCTTCGTTGCGCTGCACCAGCAGGATGCCCAGCTGGGCCACCCAGAAACCCAGGAAGTAGGCCCCACCGTCGCCAAGAAACACCAGTCCGAATGGGTAGTTCCACACGAAAAAGCCCAGGACAGCGCCAAGGCCCGCCAAGGCACAGGTCAGCACCAGCGTGTCGCCCACCAAGTTGGCCACGTAGGCGATCGCGCCCAGCATGATCGCGACGCACATCGAGGCCAGGCCGTTGAAGCCGTCGATGATGTTGATCGAGTTGGCGACACCCGCCACGGCGAACAGCGTCAGCGCGATCGAAACGCCGCCGACCGCCAGCAGGGCATCCAGTACCGCCACGTCGATTCGGATGATTTCGGTACCGACCAGCCACAACGCGACGGCGGCGGCCAGCACCACGGCCAGCAGTCGCTGGCTGGGGGTTACGCGCTTGGTGAAGTCCTCGATCAAGCCGGCGCCGAAGGCGATCGACGCACTCAATCCGAGGCCCAGGATGTTGCTGCGCTCGATCGGTGCGGATGCCGGCCAAGCCCACAGCAGGGCGGCAGCCAAGCCGAGCGCAATGCCGATCCCGCCCACCCGCGGGACGACGCGGGCATGAAACTTCTGTGGTGCAGATTGGTCCGTGTCACCGGATAGATGCGCGTGGCGAGGCGCCGAACGGACGATGAAAAGCGTCGTCGTCAGCGACGCGATGAAAGCGATGAGAAATACGCTCATTGATCAAATCTTCTTTGGCATCCGGTGCAAATCATTCGCTCACTGCGTCGTGTTGTGCAAGCAAATATGTCACGTCGTTTCAGGGCGCCTCGTGCGGTGCGTGTTTCCTTTGGCGCCGAGGTGACGGTTGCACGGGTCTCACCTCCGGTGGCAGCGGCCGGTGTGTCGCTGCGCGAACGCGACGAAAAGTGCAGATCTGCATGCCGACCGGATGCGCTTTCCCGTCGGGGCGGTCATGTGGAGAGACAATGCCCCGACGTCCTGGACTCCCGTGGACAAGGACCATCCTGAGGGGGTGGGATGCGGCCCATCGGAGGCGACGGTGCAGGAGTCGGGGCGGACCACATCACAGACTTGATTCACATGACCATTCTCGTGACCGGCGGCGCCGGATTCATCGGCAGCAACTTCATCCTCGACTGGCTGGCCCAGTCCGATGAGCCTGTCGTCAATCTCGACGCACTGACCTACGCGGGCAATCTGGAGAACCTCAAGTCACTGCGCGGTGACGTGCGCCACCGGTTCGTGCAGGGGGACATCTGCGACCGCTCGCTGGTGACTGAACTGATGGGACGCCATCGGCCGCGTGCCATTGTCCATTTCGCGGCCGAAAGCCATGTGGACCGCAGCATCCTCGGGCCGGGTGCCTTCGTCCGTACGAACATCGAGGGCACCTTCAACCTGCTCGAAGTCGCAAGGTTGCACTGGGGTGAACTGCAGGGCAGCGAGCGCGAAGGGTTCCGCTTCCACCACGTGTCGACGGACGAGGTGTACGGTTCGCTCGGGCCGGCGGATCCGGCGTTTACGGAGACCCATCCCTTCGAGCCGAACAGTCCGTATTCGGCCAGCAAGGCCGCGAGTGATCACCTCGTGCGGGCCTGGCACCACACGTACGGCCTGCCCGTGGTGACGACCAATTGCAGCAACAATTACGGCCCGTTTCATTTTCCCGAGAAGCTGATCCCGCTGATGATCGTCAACGCGCTGGCCGGCAAGGCCTTGCCGATCTATGGTGACGGACAGAATGTGCGGGATTGGCTGTACGTGCGCGACCATGCCAGCGCGATCCGCGCCGTGCTGGCCAATGGCCGGCTGGGCGAGACCTACAACATCGGCGGCTGGAACGAGAAGACCAATCTGGAGATCGTTCACACGATCTGCGACCTGCTCGACGAACTCCGGCCCGATCCCGCCGGCAGCTACCGGCGTTTGATCAGCTACGTCAAGGATCGGCCCGGGCACGACCGTCGCTACGCGATCGACGCCCGCAAGGTGGAGCGTGAGCTGGGCTGGCGGCCGGCCGAGACGTTCGAGTCGGGCATCCGCAAGACGGTGCAGTGGTACCTCGACCATGCCGACTGGGTCGCCCGGGTGCAGAGCGGCTCGTACCGGGACTGGGTGGCGCGCAACTACGACGACCGGGCGGTGTCGGCATGAGGACGATCCTGCTGCTGGGTTGCGGCGGTCAGGTGGGGTGGGAGCTGCAGCGCGCGCTGGCTCCGCTGGGGCGGCTGGTGGCTGCGGACCGCGCGAGCGCGCCGATGGCAGGTGATTTCAACCACCCGGACACGCTCGATGCCCTGCTCCACGACGTTCGCCCGGACGTCATCGTCAACGCAGCGGCCTACACCGCGGTCGACCGGGCCGAGAGCGAGCCGGACGTGGCGCGCCAGGTCAACGCCGGCGGCGTGCGCCTGCTGGCCGACCGTGCGGCCGCTTCCGGCGCCACATTGGTGCACTACAGCACGGATTACGTGTTCGACGGCTCCGGCGATGCGCCGCGTGACGAAGCGGCACCGACCGGGCCGCTCAACGTCTACGGCCTCACCAAGCTCGAGGGCGAGCAGGCGATCCGTGCCAGCGGCTGCCGCCATCTGATCCTGCGCACGAGCTGGGTCTACGCAGCCCGCGGCGGCAATTTCGCCCGCACGATGCTGCGGCTGGCGGGTGAACGCGAGCGCCTGACCGTGATCGACGACCAGATCGGTGCGCCCACCGGGGCCGACCTGCTGGCCGACGTCACCGCCCTGGCGCTCCGGCAGTTGCGCGACGAGCCGGAGGCCGGCGGCACTTACCACGCCGTGGCGGCGGGCGAGACGAGCTGGCATGGCTACGCGGCGCAGGTGATCGAATTTGCCCGCTCGCGCGGACAGTCCCTGCGCGTGCAGGCGATCGATCCGGTACCGACGACAGCCTTTCCGACGCCTGCACGGCGCCCCCTCAATTCGCGCCTCGATACCCGACGGCTGCGCGATCGCTTCGATCTGACGCTGCCGGACTGGCGCGTCGGCGTCGAGCGCATGCTGCACGAAGTCCTGTCGGTCTGAGGAGTTCCCATGTCCCCCCAAGCATCTCATCGACCGCCGCCGCGTTCCTCGCGACGCAAGGGCATCATCCTGGCCGGCGGGTCCGGTACGCGGCTTCATCCGGCCACGCTGGCGCTGAGCAAGCAGCTGCTGCCGGTCTATGACAAGCCGATGGTCTACTACCCGCTGAGCACCCTGATGCTGGCGGGCATCCAGGACATCCTGGTCATCTCCACGCCGCAGGACACGCCGCGCTTCGAGGCGCTGCTGGGCGACGGCTCGCGCTGGGGCATCCGCCTGAGCTACTGCGTCCAGCCCAGCCCGGACGGGCTGGCGCAGGCCTTCATCCTCGGGCGGGACTTCGTCGGCGGCGCACCGAGTGCGCTGGTGCTGGGCGACAACATCTACTACGGCCACGATCTGCTGCGGCTGCTGCTCAGCGCCGATGCGCGGACCTCTGGCGCGAGCGTCTTCGCCTACCACGTCACCGATCCGGAGCGCTACGGCGTGGTCGAGTTCGATGCTGAGAAGTGTGCCCTGAGCATCGAGGAGAAGCCGCGCCAGCCCAGGAGCAACTACGCGGTGACGGGGCTTTATTTCTACGACGAGCAGGTCTGCGACATCGCCGCATCGATCCGCCCGAGCGCCCGCGGGGAACTCGAGATCACCGACGTCAACGCCACCTATCTGCGCCAGGGCCAGTTGAACGTCGAGATCATGGGGCGCGGCTACGCCTGGCTGGACACCGGCACGCACGACAGCCTGCTGGAGGCCGGGCAGTTCATCGCCACGCTGGAGAAGCGCCAGGGGCTGAAGGTGGCCTGCGTCGAAGAGGTGGCGTTTCGCAACGGCTGGATCGATGCCGAGCAGTTGGAGCGGCTGGCCCAGCCGATGCTGAAGAACGGCTATGGCCAGTACCTGATGAAGCTGTTGCGTGAGACGGTGTTCTGACGGCATGGGGCCGGTAACTCCGATCGCTCACTTTTCGCCTTCTCAGCCCGAATGAACATCGTCCGAACGTCCATCCCCGACCTGCTGATCCTCGAACCCCAGGTCTTCGGTGACGCTCGGGGCTTCTTTCTCGAAAGCTGGAGCCAGCGCCGCTTCGACGAAGCCGTCGGGCATCCGGTCACCTTCGTGCAGGACAACCACAGCCGCTCGGCCCAGGGGGTGCTGCGGGGCCTGCATTTCCAGCTGCCGCCGCACGCGCAGGGCAAGCTGGTGCGGGTGGTGCAGGGCCGGGTGTTCGACGTGGCGGTGGACATCCGCCGCCGCAGCCCGACTTTCGGCCGCTGGGTGGGCGTGGAACTCAGCGCCGACAACCACCGGCAGTTCTGGATCCCGCCCGGTTTTGCACATGGCTTCATGGTGCTGTCGGAGTCGGCGGACTTCCTGTACAAGACCACGGATTTCCACGCACCGCAGGCCGAAGGCGCGCTGCGCTGGAACGACCCGGCCCTGGGGATCGACTGGCCTGAGGTCGGCACCCCACGGCTGCTGTCGGCCAAGGACGAATCGGCGCCCCTGCTGGCCGACGCGCCGCACCTGTTCGAGTGACGCTGCGCTTGCGGTACAACGCGGCGAATGACGCCGGTGGCGGCGCAGCGGGCGGGTGTCGCCAAGAGCGTCACGCCGACCCGGGCCTTGAGGCCGGATGCCACCATTGGGGGGATATCCGAGCCCGGGATCGGTAGTCCAATCCGAGTTTTCCAGTTTCTTCTCACCACCGAGATATTGTCGACCGTGACTTCACCCGTTTCCGTTCAGCCCGTGATCATGGCCGGTGGCAGCGGCACGCGCCTGTGGCCGTTGTCCCGCGCCGGCTACCCCAAGCAATTCCTTGTGCTGACCGGCAGCGCGCACAGCCTGTTCCAGGAGGCCGCGCTGCGCATGGCCGGCCTGGGCTGTGCCGATCTGAGCGTCGCGCCGGCGCTGATCGTCGGCAACGAGGAGCACCGCTTCCTCGTGCTGGATCAACTGCGTGAACTGCGCGCCGAGCCGTCGGCGGTGCTGCTCGAGCCGTTCGGGCGCAACACCGCGCCGGCCCTGACGCTGGCGGCGCTGCAGGCCATCGAGGATGGCCAGGACCCGGTGCTGGTCGTCACGCCGGCGGATCAGACGGTGACCGACACCGGGGCGTTCACCGCTGCGCTGCAGAGTGCCGTGCGCAGCGCGGCCGACGGCGCCGTGGTGGTGCTGGGCATCACGCCCGACCGGCCCGAGACCGGCTACGGCTACATCCGCAGCGAGGCCGGTGGTGGCGCCGGCGAGGCGGCCCGCGTGGCCCAGTTCGTCGAGAAGCCCGACCGGGCGACCGCCGAGCGCTACCTTGCCGAGGGTTCGTACACCTGGAACAGCGGCATGTTCGTGCTGCGTGCGTCGACCTGGCTGAAGGCGCTGGAGCGCTTCCGCCCCGACATCGCGACCGCGACGCACGCCGCCTGGGACCAGCGTCGCCGCGACGACCGCTTCGTGCGGCCGGGCAAGACCGAATTCGCGCAGGTGCCCAGCGAGTCGGTGGACTACGCGGTGATGGAGCGCTGCCCGGGCAGCGACATCGACATCCGCGTCGTGCCGCTGGCCGCAGGCTGGAACGACCTCGGCGCCTGGGACGCCGTCTGGCAGGTGGCGCGCAAGGACAGCGACGGCAACGCCTCGGTGGGCGACGTGATGCTGCAGGACAGCCACAACACCCTGGTTCACGCCACCAGCCGCCTGGTCGGCGTGGTCGGGTTGGACGATGTGGTCGTCGTCGAGACGCCTGATGCGGTGATGGTGGCCGAGCGCAGCCGCAGCCAGGACATCAAGAAGATCGTCCAGGCGCTGGACAAGGAGCAGCGCAACGAGCACAGCCTGCACCGCAAGGTGCACCGCCCCTGGGGCTGGTACGACAGCATCGACCACGGCCCGCGCCACCAAGTCAAGCGCATCATGGTCAAGCCCGGCGCCTCGCTGAGCCTGCAGATGCACCACCACCGGGCCGAGCACTGGATCGTCGTGAGCGGCACGGCGGAGATCACCAATGGTGACAAGGTGCTGCTGCTGTCCGAGAACCAGTCCACCTACATCCCGCTGGGTCAGACGCACCGTCTGGCCAACCCGGGCAAGGTGCCGCTGGAGATCATCGAGGTGCAGTCGGGCTCCTACCTCGGCGAGGACGACATCGTTCGCTTCGAGGATACCTACGGGCGCAGCTGAGGGGCACGGGCCGTTCCGCATGAACATCCTCGTCACCGGAGCCCGAGGCATGGTGGGCAGCGCGCTGCTGCGCCGCCTGCACTCTGCGGGCTATGCCAACGTGTTGGCGCCCACGCGAGCCGAACTCGACCTGCTCGACCAGCGCGCTGTGCAGGCCTACCTGGCCGAACACCGCCCGGACTACGTCTTCATCGCCGCGGCCAAGGTCGGCGGCATCCAGGCCAACAACCAGTACCGCGCCGAGTTCATCCACCAGAACCTGGTCATCGAGACCAACCTCATCCACGCCGCCCACCTGGCCGGCGTGCAGCGCCTGATGTTCCTGGGATCGTCGTGCATCTACCCGCGCGACTGCCCCCAGCCCATCCGTGAGGACTACCTGTTGACCGGCCCGCTCGAGCCCACCAACGAGCCCTACGCCATTGCCAAGATCGCCGGCATCAAGCTCTGCGAGGCCTACAACGCCCAATACGGCCGCCAGTACGTCAGCGTCATGCCCACCAACCTGTACGGGCCCAACGACAACTACGACCTGGCCAACAGCCACGTGCTGCCCGCGCTGCTGCGCAAGGCCCACGACGCCAAGCTGCGTGGCGATGCCAGCTACACCGTCTGGGGCTCCGGTAAGCCCAAGCGCGAATTCCTCTACGTCGACGACCTGGCCGACGCCTGCGTGCACCTGATGCAAACTGGCTACGACGGCCCGCTGCTCAACATCGGCACCGGTCAGGACGTGACCATCCGCGAACTTGCCGAAGCCGTCATGGAGGTGGTCGGCTTCGAAGGCCAGATCGTCTTCGACGCCAGCAAGCCCGACGGCACGCCGCGCAAGCTGCTCGACGTCAGCCGCCTGAAGGCGCTGGGCTGGACCGCCAAGACCCCGTTGAAGCAAGGCATCCGCCTGGCCTACGAGGCCGCACCCTTTCATCCTGGCCGCGGCTGAACCGAACACAGACATCCCTGGGGAACCCCGATGAACGCACCCACGAACAAGAAAGTTGCATTGATCACCGGCGTGACCGGCCAGGACGGCGCCTACCTGGCCGAGTTGCTGCTCAAGAAGGGCTACGAAGTCCACGGCATCAAGCGCCGAACGAGTCTGTTCAACACCGACCGCATCGACCACCTCTACCAGGACCCGCACGTCGAGCAGCGCAACTTCACCTTGCACTACGGTGACCTGACCGACTCCACCAGCCTGGTGCGCATCGTCGGCAAGGTCCAGCCCGACGAGATCTACAACCTGGCGGCCCAGTCCCACGTCGCGGTCAGCTTCGAAGAACCCGAATACACCGCCAACGCCGACGGCATCGGCGCACTGCGCCTGCTCGAAGCCATCCGCATCTGCGGCCTGGAAAAGAAGACCCGCTTCT
>DAOLLE010000087.1:0-9036 GCA_035331205.1 Burkholderiaceae bacterium | reverse complement strand
CCACCGTGACCTTTGCCGATACGGTGGAGGATGACAGCAGCAGTGCAGCGGTTTCCGGCGCCAAGGTGGTGCTGGCCACGTCGACGGCAGCGGGTGAGTCCACCACGGGAAGTGATGGGAAATACTCAATCGTCGTGAAACGGGCCGCCCTCCCGGCGACCTATTCTTCCACCACGATCTATTTGACGATCACCGGTGGCAGCGAGTATCAACCCCTGACGGTCTCCTATAACCCGGCGAACATCGTCGCAGGGGGGATCTACACCCTGGCGGACGGCACGTCTGCCGGCAGTTTGCGACTGCACAAGTTGGCGCAGACCGAGTTTGCACCCAGCGGTGCCGATGCAAATCTGACACGGCTTGGTGACGGTGTGGCCAGTGGCGAAGCGAATGTCGGGTTCCAGGTCACCGCCGGGCCGTTCAGTCGGTCTGCCACCATCAAGCTGGGAGATCTCTCGAAACTCGCGATTCCGGCCGGCTCGACGGTCCAAAGCCGATACCCGACGATGAACCTGTCGATCGACTTCCGTGGTCTGCAGGCCAGCATCTGCACGGACAAGGTGACCCTCTATCAATCCAATTCGCCCAGCGGAAATACCCAGGACGGATTTGTGCAAACGTTCAGTTCTTCGTCAACGCCCCCGTTGAGCGACACCGGCGTCGGTTCCCTGTCCACCTGGACGACCGGATCGACGATCGCAACCGCTGGTCTGACGCCCAATGCTGCCCATGCGGCACTGTGGGTGAAGATCGACTCCGGCGCCTGTACCTTGGGCGGAGCGCTGACCGGATTCGATGACTTCGAATTTGCCAACATCCGTGCTGCGTTCTATTCGCCGAGCTGATCCGCCCTGAAGGGTACGTCTGGGGTGAGGGGATGGGCGATGGCCAGGGGCCGGCCAATCTGAATGGGCTGAGTCATCCAACGAGATCCGACCCCTGGCTGCGGTTCGCTGCGTCCGCTTAGACTCATTCTGTGGTCCGCCGCCTGCCCGCGACGCAGCCGGCGCACCCAGAACACGAGGAGCGCAGCCCATGCATCTGAATACCGCCCCCCACGGTGCGGCCAGCCCGGGCCGGCCGGACAAGATCACCTCCGCGGCGGAGGCGGTGCGGCTGATCCACGATGGCGACACGGTGGCCACCGGCGGGTTTGTCGGCATCGGCTTTGCCGAGGGCATCGCGGTGGCGCTGGAGCAGCGCTTCCTGGCGGCGCAGGCCGAGAGCGGCCAGGGTGCGCCGCGAGATCTGACACTGGTCTATGCGGCGGGGCAGGGCGACGGGCAGGACCGCGGGCTGAATCACCTCGCCCACGCGGGGATGATCCGGCGCGTGGTCGGCGGGCATTGGGGGCTGTGCCCCAAGCTGCAGGCGCTGGCGGTGGCCGGGGAGATCGAGGCGTACAACCTTCCGCAGGGGGTGATCGCGCACCTGTTCCGGGACATCGCCGCGGGCAAGCCGGGCACCTTGAGCCGCATCGGGCTGGGCACCTTCGTCGATCCGCGCCATGGCGGCGGCAAGATCAACGCGCGCAGCCGCGAGGACCTGGTGCGGCTGATGGACATCGACGGCGAGGAGGTGCTGTTCTACAAGGCCTTCCCGATCCAGGTCGGCATCATCCGCGCGACCACCGCCGACCCGGATGGCAACCTGACGATGGAGCGCGAGGCGCTGACGCTCGAAGCATTGGCGATCGCGATGGCGGCGCACAACTCGGGCGGCATCGTGATCGCGCAGGTCGAGCGCATCGCCGAACGCGGCTCGCTGAATCCGCGGCAGGTCAAGATCCCCGGCGTGCTGGTGAGCTGCGTGGTGGTGGCCGAGAAGCCTGAGCACCACATGCAGACCTTCGCGACGCCCTACAACCCGGCCTTCGCGGGCGAGATCCGCGTGCCGATGAACCAGCTGGCGCCGCTGCCGCTGGACGAGCGCAAGCTGATCGCCCGCCGCGCCGCGCTGGAGTTGAAGCGCAACGCGGTGGTGAACCTGGGCATCGGCATGCCCGAAGGCGTGGCCGGTGTGGCGGCCGAGGAGCAGGTGATCGACCTGCTGACGCTGACGGCCGAGCCCGGCGTGATCGGCGGCATTCCGGCCAGCGGGCTGAACTTCGGCGCCGCGGTGAACACCCAGGCCATCATCGACCAACCCAACCAGTTCGATTTCTACGACGGCGGCGGGCTGGACGTGGCGGTGCTGGGCCTGGCGCAGGCGGACGCCGAGGGCAACCTGAACGTCAGCCGCTTCGGCCCGCGGCTGGCGGGGGCGGGCGGCTTCATCAACATCAGCCAGTCGGCCAAGGCGGTGGTCTTCGTCGGCACCTTCACGGCCGGCGAGCTGGAGGTGCGGCTCGACGGAGGCCTGGTGACGATCGTCAACGAGGGGCGGCAGCGCAAGTTCGTGCAGGCGGTGGAGCACCGCACCTTCAGCGGCGAGCGCGCGCGCCAGCGCGGCCAGCGGGTGCTCTACGTCACCGAGCGGGGTGTGTTCCGGCTACTGCCCGAGGGCGGGCTGGAGCTGATCGAGATCGCCCCGGGCATCGACCTGCAGCGCCACATCCTGGCGCAGATGGACTTCGTGCCGGCGATCAGCCCGCAGCTGCGGCTGATGGATGCGCGGCTTTTCGCCGCCGCGCCGATCGGCCTGCGTGAGCGCATGCTGATGCAGCCCCTGGCCGAACGCATCGAGCTGGATGCCCAGGCGCAGGTGCTGTTCATCAACTTCGAGGGCCTGGCGGTGGACACGCCGGCGGACATCGCCGAGATCGAGGCCGAGGTCACCGCACGCCTCGCGCCGCTGGGCCGCAAGGTGCATGTGGTGGTGAACTACGACCACTTCAGCATCGCACCGAAGCTGATGGACGCGTACCAGGCGATGGTGCAGCGCCTGGCCGAGCGCTTCTACGCGCGGGCGACGCGCTACGGCACCAGCGGCTTCCTGAAGGCGCGGCTGGAGCGGCTGGCCGGGCAGGGGTGAGGGCGCGCGGCGCCCCTGCCCGGGTCGGTCAGCGCGCCGGGCCGACCAGCGTGCGCTGCACCCAGCCGCTGAAGTTGGCCGCGTCGATGTAGACGAAGCCGTTCTTGACCTCGCCGCTGGCGATCAGCTCGTCGCTCTTTTGCAAGGTGGCGACCACCTGGGCGTCGCGCGACGGTTCGGCGAAGACCTTCACGTTGGCGATCTTGGCCAGCAGGATTTGGCCGGCCTTCTGTGGCGCCTCGGCGCGCGTCGAGGCGGCGGCGTTGGCGTCTCCCGCGGCACTGCCGGCGCGGATCAGCTGCGGCTGGTTGCGGATCTGCTCGACGATGGTGTTGTAGTTGTCCAGCAAGCTGGCGGCGACCATCTTGCCTTCGGGCGTGTTGGTGTAGCCGCCCAGCCCGGCCGCCACACCGCCGCCGAAGCCCCAGCCGCCGATGCCGAAGTCGGTCTTGGTCGCCTTGCCCTCGGCCGCCGCGACCTGGATGCCCGAGCGCACGTCGCTGATCAGCATGCTGGTGCTGGCCTCCTTGAACTTCATGCCGCCGACCACGGCGCCCAGCGGCCCGAGCTTGCCGGTCAACATGCCGCCGAGGCCGCCGGTGTTGGAGGCGGACACCTGCACATTGGGCGTCAGCACGAAGTCGGCCGCCTGCATCTGGCCCTTGCCGACGTTGGAGCCCTGGCGCAGATCGCCACTTTCGGCCAGCGCGCGCTCCTGCTTCAGGTTGTCCATCGCCACGCCGCGCTCGACCACATCGAAGCAGCCCGACTGCTGCACCATCATGCGCACCAGCGCGGAGGGCGCGCCCAGGCCGTACTGGCGCAGGTGGCCCCAGCCATGCTGGGGCTCGACCACTGCCAGCACGCCGAGCTTTTTGTCGCAGCGCTCGACCTTGGAGCTGGTCTCGTCGGCCGCCTGGGCCGGCATCGCCGCCAGCCAGGCCATGGCGGTCGCGGCAGCGACTGCGGTGATCCGTGGCACGGTCTTGGTCATGATGATCTCCGGAGGAGGTCGGCAGCGCCAAACCGGCAGCCTTCGCGGGCTCGGTTACGGGCGGCCGCCGACCGGTTTTCGATCGACCCGCACCCCCATTGTGGTGCAGCACCCGCCGTGCGGGGATTGGGCTGCATCAAGCCCAGTCCGCCGCGCTTGGGGGGGGCGGAATGCGAAAACCTCCGTCGCGCGTTCGGGCGCAACCCGCCGTGATCTCGGTCAGACCGGCGATTCATCCCTCGCGCATTGGCTGCGAAGCCACAGCGCCGCACAGCCCGCAGGCCTCGGTAATGGCCCGTTCTATGCAGCATTGCACGGCGGCAGTAGCATGCCCCGCGCAATCTGGAGGAAATCGAATGACCCGTTCCCGCTCGCTTGGTACCCGATCGCTGCGCCCGCTGGCGCTGTCCCTGTGCGCCGCCGCGGCGCTGTTGAGTCCGCTGGCCGCCGCGGCCAAGACGCTGGTGTACTGCTCGGAAGGCTCGCCCGAGAACTTCACGCCGGCGCTCAACGTCACCGGCACCAGTTTCGACGCCGCCCGCCCGGTCTACGACAAGCTCACCCATTTCGTGCGCGGCAGCACGGAAGTGGAGCCCGGCCTGGCCGAAAGCTGGACGGTCTCGCCCGACGCCAAGGTCTTCACCTTCAAGCTGCGCAAGGGCGTGAAGTTCCATTCCGGCGTCAACGGCTTCAAGCCGACCCGCGAGCTGAACGCCGACGACGTGATCTGGAGCTTCGAGCGCCAGTTCAAGGCCGATCACCCCTACGCCAAGGTCTCCGGCGGCAAGTACGACTACTTCGCCGACATGGGCCTGAACACCGACGTGGCGTCCATCGAGAAGGTGGACGCCCACACGGTGCGCATGACGCTGAAGGTGCCCAACGTCACGATGCTCGCCAACCTGGCGATGGACTTCGCGGCGATTCACTCGGCCGAGTACGCCGACTTCCTGCTCAAGCAGGGCAAGCAGGCCCAGTTCGACCAGATCCCCGTGGGCACCGGGCCGTTCAGCTTCGTGGCCTACCAGAAGGACGCGGTGATCCGCTACAAGGCCAACAAGGAGCACTGGGGCGAGAAGGCGCTGGTCGACGACCTGGTCTTCGCGATCACGCCGGACGCCACCGCGCGCTACTCCAAGCTCAAGGCCGGTGAGTGCCACCTGATGATCGCGCCGCGCCCGGCCGACCTGGCCGAGATGCAGAAGGACCCGGCGCTGAAGGTCATCAACCAGAGCGGGCTGAACATCGCCTACTGGGCCTTCAACAACCAGAAGGCGCCCTTCGACAAGAAGGAGGTCCGCCAGGCCTTCAACATGGCGATCGACAAGGCCGCGATCATCCGCGACGTCTACCTGGGCGCCGGCCAGCCGGCCAAGAACCTGATCCCGCCGACGCTGTGGAGCTACAACGACGCGGTCAAGGACTACCCGCACGACGTCGCCAAGGCCAAGGAGCTGCTGGCCAAGGCGGGCGTGAAGACGCCGCTGGACATCGACCTCTGGTACATGCCGGTGCAGCGCCCCTACAACCCGAACGCGAAGCGCATCGCCGAGATGATGCAGGCCGACCTGGCCAAGATCGGCATCAACGCCAAGCTCGTGACCTACGAATGGGGCGAATACCGCAAGCGCATGCAGCAGGGCGAGCACATGACCGGCATGCTCGGCTGGACGGGCGACAACGGCGACCCGGACAACTTCTTCTTCCTGCGCGGCTGCGACGCCACGCGCGCCGGGGGCCAGAACCTGGCCAAGTGGTGCAACAAGGAATTCGACAGCCGCCTGGAGAAGGCCCGTACCCTGTCCGACCCGAAGGCCCGCGCCAAGCTCTACCAGGAGATGCAGGCCATCGAGAAGGAGGACGCGCCGGACTTCAAGATCGCCCACTCGGTGGTCTACGAGGCCATGCGCAAGGAAGTCACCGGCTTCAAGCAGAGCCCCTTCGGCTCGCATGAGTTCAGCGGGGTGGATGTGAAATGAGGCCCTCCCCCCGTTGCGGCTGACGCCGTCCCAGCCGATCGGCAGGTAGGCCGATCGGCCTTCGCTGGCGGAACACCGTCCGCAGGGACGGCGTTCCGTCCCGCTCAGCCCCCCCTCAAGGGGGGCGCAACCAGCGGACCGGCGCAGCCGGCTCCGCGGTTGCTGCTGGATGGGCGTGGCTCGGTCCGATGGTGCCGGGCGGCCCGGGGGTCACAAGCACCCGTGCCAAGCCTGCTTCGCTGCCGCTACCTCGCGGCGGTTTTCCGTGTTGTACCTGCATGCTCCGCTTCCTCCTGCGCCGCCTGGCTCTGACCGTGCCGACGTTCGTCGCGCTGATGTTCCTGACCTTCGTGGCGATCCGGCTGGTGCCGGGCGATCCGGTGGAGGTGCGGGTGGGCGAGCGGGGCATCAGCCCCGAGCGGCTGGCGCAGTTCCGCCATGAGCTGGGGCTGGACCAGCCGGTGTGGCGGCAGTTTCTGGACTACGCGACGCAGCTGCTGCACGGCGACTTCGGCACCTCGATCGTGACCAACCAGAAGGTCTGGAGCGAGTTCATCGCGCTGTTTCCGGCCACCGTCGAGCTGTCGCTGGCGGCGATGGGGCTGGCCGCGCTGATCGGCATTCCGGCCGGGGCGATTGCCGCGGCCAAGCGTGGCAGCGGGTACGACCAGGCGCTGATGGGACTGTCGGTCACCGGCTACTCGATGCCGATCTTCTGGTGGGGCCTGCTGCTGATCATGTTCGTCGGCGAGCGCTGGGGCCTGACGCCAGTGTCCGGCCGCATCGACCTGATCAAGTTCTACTTCGAGCCGGTCACCGGCTTCATGCTGATCGACGCCTGGCTGTCCGGCCAGGCCGGTGCGGTCAAGGACGCGCTGCACCACCTCGTGCTACCCGCCATCGTGCTGGGCACCATCCCGCTGGCGGTGATCGCGCGCATGACGCGCTCGGCGATGCTGGAGGTGCTGGGCGAGGACTACGTGCGCACCGCCCGCGCCAAGGGCCTGCCGGCCTGGCGCGTCGTGGGGCTGCACGCGCTGCGCAACGCGCTGATCCCGGTGGTCACCGTGATCGGCCTGCAGACCGGCACGCTGCTGGCCGGTGCGGTGCTGACCGAGACCATCTTCTCCTGGCCCGGCGTCGGCAAGTGGCTGATCGAGTCGATCGGCCGGCGCGACTACCCCGCGCTGCAGGGCGGCGTGATGCTGGTGTCGACCATCGTGATCGTGGTGAACCTGCTCGTCGATCTGATGTACGGCCTCATTAACCCCAGGATTCGTCATGCCTGAGTCCACCGCCGTGATCGATGCGGCCGACGGCCTGCCGGTGGCCGAACCCTCCCGCCTGCGCGCCTTCTGGCTGGCCTTCAGCGAGAACCGCGGCGCGGTGGCCGGGCTCGTGGTGGTGGCGCTGATCGCCCTGGCCGCCGTCTTCGCCGACTGGGTGGCGCCGCACTCGCCGATCGAGCAGTACCGCGAGGCGGTCAAGCTGCCGCCGATGTGGGTCGAGGGCGGCCAGGCCGCCTTCCCGCTGGGCACCGACAGCCTGGGGCGCGACATGCTCTCGCGCCTGATCCACGGCGCGCGCGTGTCGCTGTTCATCGGCCTGGCGGTGATGAGCGTGTCCTTCGTCGTCGGCGTGCTGCTGGGGCTGGCCTGCGCGGCCTCGCAGCAGACCCGCTGGGGCCAGGCGGTGGACGTGGCGATCTCCCGCGTGATGGACCTGATCATGGCGGTGCCCAGCCTGGTGCTGGCCATCCTGGTGGTGGCGGTGCTCGGGCCGAGCCTGACCAACACCATCGTCGCGGTGACCATCGTCTACCTGCCGCGCTACGTGCGGCTGGTGCGCGCCGCCGCGCTCGCCGAGTTGGGCAAGGACTACGTGACCGCCGCGCGCGTGTCCGGCGTGCAGGGCTGGCGGCTGATGGCGCGCACCGTGCTGCCCAACTGCCTGGCGCCGCTGATCGTGCAGGCTGCGCTCGGCGTGTCCGACGCCATCCTGGAGGCCGCGGCGCTGGGCTTTCTCGGCCTGGGTGCCCAGCCGCCCACCGCCGAGTGGGGCACGATGCTGGCCGACGCGCGCGAGTTCATCCGCTCCAACCCCTGGCTGGTGACCCTGCCCGGGCTGGCGATCCTGATCACGGTCGTGGCGATCAACCTGGCCGGCGACGGCCTGCGTGACGCCCTCGACCCCAAGCTGCGTCGGTCATGAGAGACCACCCCCGTTGCGGCTCACGCCGCTCCCCCTCAAGGGGGCGCAACCAGCGGCCCGGCGGAGCCGGTTCCGCGGTTGCAGCTGGGTTGAGCCACATGGCCCGAGGCGGGCGATTCACGAACTGACCATGTCCCTGCTCGACGTTCGCAATCTGACCGTGCGCTTCGCCACCCGGCGCGGCGCCTTCACCGCCGTCGAGGGCGTGGACCTCGCGGTGGACCCGGGCGAGGTGCTCGCCATCGTCGGCGAGTCCGGCTCGGGCAAGTCCGTGGCAATGCTCGCGGTGATGGGCCTGCTGCCCTGGACGGCCACCGTCACCGCCGACGTGCTGGCCTTCGACGGCATCGACCTGCGCCGCGCCAGCGCCGCGCAGCGCCGCGCTCTGATCGGCCGCGACCTGGCGATGATCTTCCAGGAGCCGATGTCCTCGCTGAACCCCTGCTTCACCGTGGGCTGGCAGATCGGCGAGGCGCTGGCCACCCACCTCGGGCTGGACCGCCGCGCGCGCCGCCAGCGCGCCATCGAGCTGCTCGAGCAGGTCGGCATTCCCGACGCGCCGCGCCGCGCCGCCGCCTTCCCGCACCAGCTCTCCGGCGGCATGTGCCAGCGCGTGATGATCGCGATGGCGCTGGCCTGCAAGCCGCGCCTGCTGATCGCTGACGAGCCCACCACCGCGCTGGACGTGACCATCCAGGCGCAGATCCTCGACCTGCTGCTGGCGCTGCGCCGCGACACCGGCATGGGCCTGGTGCTGATCACCCACGACCTGGGCGTGGTGGCCGAGACGGCCGACCGCGTCGTCGTCCAGTACGCCGGCCGGCAGGTCGAGCGCGCCGCCGCCGGGGCGCTGTTCGCCGCGCCGCACCACCCCTACAC
>DAOLLE010000086.1:0-9054 GCA_035331205.1 Burkholderiaceae bacterium | reverse complement strand
CGAAGGCGTCGTGCACGAAGACGTCGCAGAGCGCGGCCATCTTCTGCGCCAGCTCCTCCTTGTTCTTCTTCTCGCCCTTGTTCAGGCGGCAGTTTTCCAGCATCACGACCTGGCCGGGGGCGACGTCCACGCCGTCGACCCAGTTCGACACCAGCTTGACCTCGCGGCCGAGCAGTTCGCTCATGCGCGCAGCGACGGGTGCCAGGGTGTCCTCGGGCTTGAACTCGCCTTCGGTCGGGCGGCCGAGGTGGCTGGTGACCATGACGGCGGCACCGGCGTCCAGCGCCATCTTCACGCAGGGCACGGAGGCGCGGATGCGGGTGTCTTCGGTGATGGCGCCGTTGTCGTCCTGGGGCACGTTCAGGTCGGCACGGATGAACACGCGCTTGCCGGCGATCTGGCCGTCGGCGATGAGATCGGAGAGGCGGAGGATCTTCATGGTGAAAAGCTCGGTGGACAGGGTTGAGACGAAGGGACGGGAGATTCGGGGCGCTGCGGCGATGGGTGCGATGGGCGCGGTCGGGGCCGTGATCGTGGCTGGTCAGTGGGCGCTCACCACCCCAGGCCGACGTGCAGCGGCAGGTAGACGAGCATGCCGGTGGCGATGGTGCCGAGGATGCCACGCCGCCAGGCGAACCAGCCGGCACCCGCCAGCGCGGCGAGCAACCGGGCATCGGCCCAGGTGTGAATCAGCACGCCGCGGGTGAGCAGCACCTCGGGCACGACGATGGCCACCAGCGCGGCCAGCGGCGCGTAGCGCAGCGCGCGGCGCACGATCGGCGGCATCGGCAGCTCGCGGTCGGGCAGCAGGAAGAAGGACCGGGCCAGGACCGTGACGAGGCCCAGACCGAGGATGGTGACGATGGCTTCGCCGGTGTTCATCGCGGGTTCGTTCGCAGTGGACGGGAGTCAGGTGGTCTGGCGGTCGCGCGTGCCGAACAGGCGCAGCGGGCGGCCCAGGCCGCTGCCGGGCCCTTCCATCAGCAGGCCGGCGGCCACCGCGGCGGCCACCGCAACGACGATGTGCAGCTTGTAGGGCAGCGCAAAGGCCGCCACCGCCGCGGTGCCCGCCACCCCGGCGCTGACCCAGGTGGCGCGGTCGCCCAGCAGCGAGCCCGTCAGGCCGATCAGTGCCAGCGTGCCGGCGAAGCCCAGACCCCAGTGCATCGGCACCTGGTCGGCCAGCAGGATGCCCAGCACCGAGGCGACCTGCCAGCCGGTCCACATCACCGCGATGCCGCCCGCCAGCCAGGGCAGCTGCCCGGGCTCAGCGCGCCCCTCGGGCCAGTTCTTGACGAACATGGCGTAGTTGACATCGCCCGCCACGTAGCCGATCAGCGTGCGTGGGAGGCGCGGCAGATGACCCAGGACGATGCGCCACTGGGCGCTGTAGATGACAAAACGCAGGTTGACGACGAAGGCGGTGAGCCAGACGACCCACATCGGCGCGCCGGCGGCCATCAGCGGCAGTGCGGCCAGCTGGGCCGAGCCGGCGTAGACCACGAAGGTCATCAGCAGTGAGGGGCCGACGCCCAGGCCGCTCTTGACCATCGCCACGCCGGTGACTAGGCCCCAGGCGGCCATGCCAGGCAGCATCGGCAGCAGCTCACGCACACCCCGTTGATAAAACGGGTGGCGGGTGAGCGCTTGCAGCTGCTGGCGCCAGGAGCGGGCGGAACGCGGGGGCATCCCCACATTGTCACATCCGGCCGGTCGGGTCGGGTCAATCGGTTCGGGTGGCCGTGACGGATGGCGGCCACCGGGGCACGCGGGTCAGTGCGTCGTCGCGGTGCGCTTGGGCTTGGCGCGCTCGGCGGCACCGGGCGGGCTGTCTTGCGTCGCCCCGTGGGCCGCAGCGGAGCCCGCTTCGGCGGCGGGGCCATCGCCACCCGCGGCGGCGCCTTCGCCCGCATCGGCCGCCGAGGCCGGCTTGCTCGGCTTGGTCGGGCGCGGAATCACCGGCACGATCCCCTCGCTCTTGGTTTCCCGCAGGTACTCGTCCATTTCGCGCCAGCCGGCGTAGATGGCGGACTTCTGAGCCTTGGGGTTGAGGGTGAAACAGTCCTCGATGGCGCGCAGGCCGTGCCGGCAGGCGCCGCCGATGGCCTTGCCCTCGGCCTCCTTCTTGGCGGCGGTGACCGTGCCGGTCTCGATGCCCAGCAGGTCACAGCCCGTCAGCAGCGTGACCAGAAACAGCATCAGGGGCAGCAGTCGACGGGGCATGGTGGCGGGGAGGCTGGGCCGGAGGGCGTTGGCAGGGGCTGACTGCATATCGGCGCGACCCAGGCCCCGCTTGAGAATGGAAAAGCCAGGGAAATCCGGCAGAAAACAGCCCTTGCCCGCACTCAATCGGGCGCCGGGCCGGCCGGGGCCCGCAGGGGTTCAGCCAGCCAGGCCGTCGATCCGTTCGCCGAGCCGTTCCCCCACGGCGATCGGCAGCGCCGCCAGCAGCTCGCGCGCCGCAGCCCGCTTGCCACCCGGGCGCTGCAGCTGCGTCAGGCGCAGCGCGCCCTCGCCGCAGGCCACGACGATCCCGTCGGCACTGGTGGCCAGCACCTCGCCCGGCTCGCCTTCGCCCGCCACGCATTCGGCCTGCCAGACCTTGATCGTGTCGGCGCCGCGCTGGAAGTTGGCGCCGGGGAAGGGATCGAAGGCGCGCACGCGGCGCTCGATCTGCGCGGCCGGCAGCGCCCAGTCGATCGCCGCCTCGGCCTTCTCGATCTTGTGCGCGTAGGTCACCCCCTCGGCCGGCTGGCGCGTGGCCTGCAGCGCGCCGGCAGCGGCCTGGTCCAGCGCTTCGACGATCAGCGCACCGCCCAACGTGGCGAGGCGGTCGTGCAGCCGCGCGGTGCTGTCGGCCGCTCCGATGGGCTCGCGCGCGATCAGCAGCATGTCGCCGGTGTCCAGGCCCTCATCCATCTGCATGATCGTGATGCCGGTCTCGGCGTCACCCGCCTCGATCGCGCGGTAGATCGGTGCCGCTCCTCGCCAGCGCGGCAGCAGCGAGCCATGGATGTTCAGGCAGCCCAGGCGGGGCAGATCCAGCACCCAGCGCGGCAGGATCAGCCCGTAGGCGGCCACCACCAGCACGTCCGGCGCAGCCGCCCGCAGGGCCGCCTGCGCGGCGGCGGCCTCGGCCGGGTACTTGCCGTCCAATCGCAGGCTGGTCGGCTGCGCCACCGGCGTGCCCTGCGTCAAGGCAAACTGCTTGACCGGCGAGGGCTGCAGCTTCATGCCGCGGCCGGCCGGCCGGTCGGGCTGGGTCAGCACCAGCGGCACGGTGAAGCCGGCGGCGACGATCGCTTCCAGCGCCACGCGGGCGAACTCGGGCGTGCCGGCGAAGGCGACGCGCAGCGCGCGCCGAGACTCGGACTCAGCGGTCACCGCGATCACAGCGCTGGCCCGTGCGGGTCGCGCTCGTCCTCGCGCTGGCGTTTGAGCATCTTGCTCTTGATGCGGTTGCGCTTGAGCGCCGACAGGTAGTCGACGAAGACCCGACCGCGCAGGTGGTCCATCTCGTGCTGGATGCACACCGCCAGCAGCCCCTCGGCGGCGATCTCGCGCGAACGCCCTTCACCATCGAGCGCCACCACCTTGACGGCGCTGTGCCGCTCGACCTTGTCGTAGATGGTCGGCACCGACAGGCAGCCCTCGTCGCCCACCAGCATTTCCTCGCTGGTCCAGGTCAGCTCGGGGTTGATCAGCACCAGCGGCTCGTTGCGCTCCTCGGAGGTATCGATCACGATCAGCCGCAGGTGCACGTCGACCTGCGTGGCCGCCAGGCCGATGCCGCGCGCGTCGTACATCGTCTCGAACATGTCGGCGATCAGGCCGCGGATGCGCTCGTCCACGGCGGCCACCGGTTTTGCAACCGTTTGCAAGCGAGGGTCGGGATAACGGAGGATCGGCAGCAAGCTCATGGGGTACGCAAAACGACGTCGGGAATCGGGGAATGGGCCTCCGGCGGCCAAGATCGGCACACCAGCGCCTGCAGCGCGCTGTGCCCGGGGCACAACGGCCGGCTCCAGCCGCGCAGCACCCGGCCCGGGGCCCGGCCGCTGGCGCGGTGGATTTCATTGCGGCATCAAGGGTTTAGGGGCAGAATTTATGAAAATGATTGAAGATTTTCGCGCAGTGCGCCCGGGCTCTGGTCCGGCCTGTGCATCAACCCCAGGCGCCGTGTGCGGGGGCAGGACGCCCGGCCGGTGCCGCTGGAGATGAGCTTCATGATCCTGCGCCCCCGCCGAGCCGAGCTCATCGGTGCCGCCACCACCGCCCTCAGCGTCACCGCCCTTGCCGCCACCCTGTGGGTCAGCACGGTCGGCGTTGCCACGGCCTTTCCCAATTATCCAGTCACCGAGGCGCAGCGGCGCACCGCCAACGAGGTCGCGCAAGCCGGCGTGCCGCTGTCCGAACTGGCGCCCGACGCGCCGGACAGCTACACCGTCAAGCGCGGCGACACGCTCTGGGACATCGCCAAGCTTTTCCTGCGCAGCCCCTGGCGCTGGCCTGAGCTCTGGGGCATGAACCTGCAGCAGATCCGCAACCCGCACCTGATCTACCCGGGTCAGCGGCTGCTGCTGGTGCGCAAGGACGGCCGCGCCTTCCTTCAACTCGACGAGGGACCGGACACCGTCAAGCTCTCGCCGCGTGCACGCGCCAGCGACCTGCGGCTGGGCGCCATCGCCGCGATCCCGCTGCACCTGATCCAGCCCTTCCTGAACGACGCGGTGGTGCTGGACAGCAACGAATTCGAGACCGCACCGCGCATCGTCGCCGCCCGCGAAGGCCGGGTGCTGCTCAGCCGTGGCGATGCCGCTTACGTGCGCGGCGAGCTCGCGCCACGGCGCGACTGGCGCATCTTCCGCAACGCCAAACCGCTGAAGGACCCGGTGACGAGCGAACTGCTCGGCTACGAGGCGGCCTACGTCGGCAGCGCCGAGTACGTCCGCCCCGGCACGACCCAGACCGGTCCGGACGGCCGCGCCGAGATCATCCCGGCAACCTTCAACCTGGTGTCGCTGCGGCAGGAGGCCGGCGCGGGCGACCGGCTGGCGCCGACCTCGCCGCGCGACGAGGCGAACTTCATCCCCCACGCGCCCGCGCAGCCGGTGCAGGCGCAGGTCGCATCGATCTACGGCGACGGCCTGTCGGCCGGGCAGAACCACATCGTCGCGCTCAACCGCGGCCGCCGCGACGGCCTCGAGCCCGGCCATGTGCTGGCGCTGCTGCGCACCGGCGAGCGCGTGGTCGACCGCGAGGATCCGAACCGCACCGAGCTGAAGCTGCCCGACGAAGCGCACGGCCAGGTGTTCGTGTTCCGCGTTTTCGAGCGCGTGTCCTACGCACTGATCCTGACGGCGCAGACGCCGGTGCGGGTCGGCGACCGCTGCACCCAGCCCTGACGCTCGGTCGGTCACGCGGTTCGTGGCGCACTCGGCGGCGCGATCGATGGACTCGGCGGACTCGCTCCTCGGCGCCGACGAGCTTGCCGGCTGGCTGCGGCTGCTGGAGACCCCCGGCGTCGGTCGCACCTCGGCACGGCGACTGCTCGCTGCCTTCGGCAGCCCCCAGGGCGTGTTCGACACCGGACCGGATGGCTGGCGCGGCGTCATCGGCGCCCCTCAGGCCCAGGCGCTGGCCCAGCCGCCGGCGGGGCTCGACCGCCTGGTCAGGCGCACCCAGGCCTGGCTGGCCGGCTCCGCACGCCGGGCGCTGCTGACGCCGGGCGACCCGGCCTACCCTGCCGCCTTGCTGGAAACGGCCGATCCGCCGCTGCTGCTCTACGCCGAAGGTCGGCTGGACCGGCTGGCACGGCCAGCGCTGGCGGTCGTCGGCAGCCGCAATCCCAGTGCGCAGGGCCTTGCCAACGCGCGGGCCTTCTCGCGAGCGCTGAGCGCAGCCGGCGTGGTGGTGGTCTCGGGTCTGGCGCTGGGCATCGACGGCGCCGCTCACGAGGGCGCCCTGGACACGGATCCAGCCACCGCCGCCGGCACCATCGCCGTGCTGGGCACCGGGCTGGATGCGGTCTACCCGCGCCGCCACCTAGCGCTGGCCGAGCGCATCGCCGAGCAGGGCCTGCTGCTCAGCGAGTTCTGCCTCGGCACGGCGCCGGTGGCCAACAACTTCCCGCTGCGCAACCGCATCATCGCCGGGCTCAGCCTGGGCACGCTGGTGGTCGAGGCGGCGCTGCAGTCCGGCTCGCTGATCACCGCGCGCCTGGCGGCCGAGGCGGGGCGCGAGGTCTTCGCAATTCCCGGTTCGATCCACAGCCCGCAGGCCAAGGGCTGCCATGCGCTGATCAAGCAGGGCGCCAAGCTGGTCGAGGACACGCAGGACATCCTGGACGAACTGAAGGTGCTCGCCACCGACCGGGCCGGTGTCACCGCCGCCCGGCTGCTGCAAGGCCGGGGCCGCAGCGACGGTGCACCATCCGTCGTCGCCAGCGCCACGCCCGAGCCGCCCGACACGGTGCAGCCACACCGCGCGCCCGAGCGCCCCGCGCCGCCCGAGGCCGCTGCGGACGACGCCGACCCGGTGCTGCGCGCGCTCGGCTGGTCGCCCGCGACACTGGAAGTGCTGCAGGTGCGCAGCGGCCTATCGGCCAGCGAACTGAGCGTGCGCCTGCTGGAGCTGGAGCTGCTCGGCGAGGTCGCCCGCCTGCCCGGCCAGCTGTTTCAGCGCCAGGCCGCGGGCTGAGATTTCTGCCTCGCGGCCGCGCGATCCGTGATCCCATACACGGGTGGGAATTGCCGTTTTTCCGGCCCATGCGCCGAAACAGGGCTCGGGTATAGTGAGTCCATGTTCGACGTGCTCGTCTACCTCTACGAAAACTACTGGCGCCCGGATGCCTGTCCGGACCACGACCAGTTGTCGAAGAAGCTGACCGCGGTGGGCTTCGAGAGCGAGGAGATCCAGGACGCGCTGACCTGGCTGGACGGTCTGGCCGACGTGGCCGAGTCGCACACCGGCGAGCAGGGTGCCCGGTCGATGCGGGTGTACTCCCCCGCCGAGCAGGACCACCTCGGGGTCGGCTCGATCGCCTTCATCAGCTTCCTGGAATCGGCCGGCGTGCTGCCCCCATCGATGCGCGAGATCGTCGTCGACCGCGCGATGGCCACCCCGGGCGCGCCGCTGCGCCTCGAGGACCTGAAGATCATCGTGCTGATGGTGTTCTGGAGCCTGGGCGAGGAGCCGGACGCGCTGATCCTCGACGAGCTCTTCGTCGACGCCGAGGACCGGCTGATTCACTGAGCAAGGCCGGCCGCGGCCCCGCGGGCCGCCGCATCAACTGAGGATGCGCGTCGGGTCGGCGTCGAGCTTGGCCAAGGCGTCGCGCGTGGCGCGCACCGTCAGCGACTCTTCTTCCACCGGCACCAGCAGGCCGGCCTGCAGGAACGAGGCCAGGCGGTGGCGCTGGAACATGATGCCGCGGCCCTGCGGCGTCACGAACAGGCACATCTGCTTGCGCAGGCCCTGCCAGGCGAGCTGCACCGGGTCGATGCGGTTGCGCCAGTCGAGCTTGAACCAGGCGCCGACCTGCAGGTCGCCGGCCCAGGCGAGCATCGCCGGCGTCGGCATCGAGCCGCCCTCGGACACGACCTCCAGCTCCTGGCTGTCGTCGCCGGAGAGGTCGCGGATCATCGAGGCGTCGATCTCGACGTCGCCGATGTCCGGCAGCAGGTCCTCCAGCGTCTCGAGCTGCATCATCAGCTCGTCCAGGCGCTCGGTCGGGATCGTCGCGGTGCGCGCCGAGAAGGCCGCCTGCAGCGAGTTGTTGAGCGCCTGGATGTACTCGTCCTGCTTGCTGTTGGGCACGCCGGCCACGCCCATGCCCTCGCGCAGCTTCTTCAGCAGCGGCGGCAGGCGGCGGATCGCCTCGGAGCGCTCCTCGCGCGAGACCTTCGCGCTGGCCAGCCAGATCAGGTCGGCCGCGGCGCGCTGCATCTGCTTGGTCGACTCGCTGGCCTGCCCGGCCTTCACCGCGGTGGTGGCCAGCACGTCGGCCCAGACGTGGAAGAGGAACTCGCGCACGCCGTCGTGCACCGGCACCTCGTTGAGCATCTTGCGCAGCTCGATGGTGTACTGGATCGACAGCGTCTCGCGCTGCTCGATCTGCTGCGCCAGGCTCACGCCCTTGGTCGCCGCAGCGTGCGCCGTCTTGAAATAGTTTTCCAGGAAGCGCTCGAACTCGGTCAGCACCGTCTGGAACACCCGCCGGCCCGTGTCGGGGTAGGCCTCGACCACCTGCACGATGCGCTTGATCTCCTTCTCGAGCGGCTCGCTGACGCCCGCGTTGCCGGCCTCGAAGCCCATCACGCAGGCGCCCATGCGGTCGATCAGCTTGCGCGCCGGGTGGTCGATCGAGCCGAAGAAGTCCGGCTCGGCGATCGCCACGCGCAGCACCGGCATCTGCAGCCGGGCGAACCAGACCCGCACCGTGGCCGGGATGCGCTCCTCGGTCAGCAGGCTCTGGAACATCAGCGCGACGATCTCGATCGTCGCGCGCTCGACCGGCGTGGTCGCGGCCTGCTTGAGGGCCTGCTTGCGCTGCTGGAGTTCCTGCAGCAGCGCGGGCGCCGAGGCGGCCGCTGCCGCTTCGGCCGCAGCGGCCACCTCGGCCGCCCCGCCTGGCAGGGCCCCCGAGGCTGCACCAGCCACCACCGGCGCCATCGCGGCGCTGGCCCGGTCGACCCGGCGGCGCACTTCCTGCTCGGCATCGTGGATCGCCGCACGCAGCCCTGGCGACGGCTGATGCGGCATCGCGATGGTCGAGCCGCTGAAATCGGGTACATGCCGCGCCACCAGCCGGTTCAGCCGGCCCAGCACCGCCTCGGCCTGCTCGATGCTGCGCAGCAGCCCCGGCGAGCGGGTCATCAGGCGGGTTTCCTCCTGCACGTCCGAGCGCAAGCCCCCACCGGTGGGCGGGCCGCTGTGCGCAAAGGCCGGACCGTGGCGCGACAGGCCACCGCCACCGCCCGGCAGGTTCGCGACCACCGTCGGTGCGAACTGGTGCGCGTTCTCCGGCGTCGGGCCGATGCGGTCGCGGTTCAC
>DAOLLE010000085.1:0-9064 GCA_035331205.1 Burkholderiaceae bacterium | reverse complement strand
GGGAGACGAAGGCGAAGAACGGGAGGCGGGAGGCGGGAGGCTCGCGTCAGACGTCGACTTCGACGCTGTCGCCGTGCAGCTCCATCAGCTCGCGGCGGGCCGCGGCTTCGCCCTTGCCCATCAGCTTGCCGATCGACAGCGCGGTGGCGGTGGCATCCAGCGCACCGTAGTCCACCCGCAGTAGACGGCGGGTGTCGGGGTTGAGCGTGGTGTCCCAGAGCTGCTCGGCGCTCATTTCGCCCAGACCCTTGAAGCGGCTGATGCTCCAGCAGCCCTCCCGCGCGCCTTCCTTGCGCAGCTTGTCGAGGATGGCCTGTTGCTCGCCCTCATCGAGCGCGTAGAACTTCGCCGCCGGCTTCTTGCCGCGCGCTGGCGCGTCGACCCGGAACAGCGGCGGCTTGGCGACGTAGACGTGTCCGGCCTCGACCAGGCGCGGGAAGTGGCGGAAGAACAGCGTCAGCAGCAGCACCTGGATGTGCGAGCCGTCGACGTCGGCGTCCGACAGGATGCAGACCTTGCCGTAGCGCAGGCCGGAGAGATCGGGCTCGTCGGCCGGGCCGTGCGGGTCGACGCCCAGCGCCACCGAGATGTCGTGGATCTCGTTGTTGGCGAACAGCCGGTCGCGCTCCACCTCCCAGGCGTTGAGCACCTTGCCGCGCAGCGGCAGCACCGCCTGGGTCTCCTTGTTGCGGCCCATCTTGGCGCTGCCGCCGGCCGAATCGCCCTCGACCAGGAAGACCTCGTTGAGCGCGAGGTCGCGGCTCTCGCAGTCGGTCAGCTTGCCCGGCAGCACCGCCACGCCGGAGCCGCGCTTCTTCTCGACCTTCTGGCTGGCGCGCTGACGGCTCTGCGCCTGGCGGATCACCAGCTCGGCCAGCTTCTTGCCGTATTCGACGTGCTGGTTGAGCCAGAGCTCCAGCGCCGGGCGCACGAAGGCGGTCACCAGGCGCAGCGCGTCGCGGCTGTTCAGGCGCTCCTTGGTCTGGCCCTGGAACTGCGGGTCCAGCACCTTGGCCGACAGCACGAAGCTGGCGCGCGAAAACACATCGTCGGGCATCAGCTTGACGCCCTTGGGCAGCAGCGCGTGCAGCTCGATGAAGCCCTTGACCGCGGCGAACAGCCCGTCCTTCAGCCCGGCCTCGTGCGTGCCGCCGGCCACGGTGGGGATCAGGTTGACGTAGCTCTCGCGCAGCGGCGCGCCTTCCTCGGTGAAGGCCACGCACCAGCCGGCGCCCTCGCCCTCGGCGAAGTTCTCGGTCTCACCGCCGCCGGCGTACTGCTCGCCCTCGAACAGCGGGATCAGCGGCTCGCCGTTCAGGCTCTGGCTGAGGTAGTCGCGCAGCCCCCCCTTGTAGGCCCAGGTCTGCACCTCGCCGGTCTTCTCGGTCTTGAGCGTGACGGTCACGCCCGGCATCAGCACGGCCTTGCTGCGCAGCAGGTGGACCAGCTCATGGCGCGGCAGTTCCATGCTGTCGAAGTACCTGGCGTCGGGCCAGACGCGCACCGCCGTGCCCTGGCGGCGCTCACCCGGCGTGGCGGGGCGCAGCACCAGCGGCTCGATCACGTCGCCGCCGGAAAACGCCAGGATGGCGGACTGCTTCTCGCGCCAGACCTGCACCTGCAGCCGCGTGGCCAGCGCATTGGTCACGCTCACACCCACGCCGTGCAGGCCACCGGAAAAGCTGTAAGCGCCGCCGGAGCCCTTGTCGAACTTGCCGCCCGCGTGCAGGCGGGTGAAGACGATTTCGACCACCGGCACCTGCTCCTCGGGGTGCAGGCCGAAGGGGATGCCGCGGCCATCGTCTTCCACGCCGACGGACCCATCGGCATAGAGCGTGACCTGGATGCGCCGGCAAAAGCCCGCCAGCGCCTCGTCGGCGGCGTTGTCGATCACCTCCTGGACGATGTGCAGGGGGTTGTCGGTGCGGGTGTACATGCCCGGGCGCTGCTTGACGGGCTCCAGGCCCTTGAGCACACGGATCGAGTCCTCGGCGTAGTGCGAGGCGGAGGAAGACGCGGCGGCGGGAGAAGGATTCGGGGGGACGGTCGACATGGCGGCGGATTCTAGGCAGGCGTCGCCCCGGCCGTTGCGCGCACGCAACCCAGCGGCCCGACCTGTATGTCCAGATGCTGCCGACAAGCCGCCGCCTGGCGAGAACTGTCACCGAAGGTCACCACCGCAACGCCGCAGACGCATGCGCAGCGAAGGGCCGGTGCTAGCCTGCGCGCCGCTCGTGTGTTTCCTGGCGTCGCCGTGGTGTCCGAAAGGTCCCGCCGCGACGCCCTCGTGCAAGGAAGTTGCCATGTCTGCCCGTCGTACGCTCCCCTTCGGCGCCACTGCCTTCGCCGCGGCCGCCCTGCTCGCCACCGCCGTTTCCGGCACCCAGGCGGCCGAGCTCAACAACCTGAACGCGCTGTCGCAGAGCGACTTCCGCCTGCTGGCCGAGGACCTGGGCGCCGCGCTGTCGTACAAGGCGCTGGTACCGGCCGAAACGCTGGGCGTGATCGGCTTCGACATCGGCGTGGGCGGCACCGGCACCACGCTCAAGCACCGCGACGTCGCGGCCAAGGCCGCGGGCGGCAGCACCATCCCGGCGACCGTGCCGGTGACCACGCTGCGCGCGGTCAAGGGCCTGCCCTTCAACATCGACATCGGCGCGGCCGTGGGCACCGTGCCCAGCACCGGCCTGAAGGTGGCGGGTGGCGAGCTGCGTTGGGCCATCCTGCCGGGCAGCGCGCTGACCCCGGCGATCGCACTGCGCGGCGCGCTGACCCGCGTCAGCGGCAACGACCAGCTCAAGCTCGACACCCGCAGCGTCGACCTGTCGATCTCCAAGGGCTTCCTGATGGTCACGCCCTACGCCGGCATCGGCGTCGTACAGACCGACGCACAGCTGAAGAACACCAGCGCCGCGCTGGCCAAGGACAAGGAAAGCTTCACGCAGCAGAAAGTCTTCGTCGGCGCCAACCTGAACCTTGGCCTGGTCAATCTGGCCGTCGAGGGCGACAAGACCGGCGACGCCACCAGCTACGGCGTGAAGTTCGGCTTCCGCTTCTGACCTGCGCGCCCGGCGGGGCATCTCGCCGCGCCACGGCGGGCAGGGGCCGCATGCTCTACATTCCCGTCGCATGTCGAGCCCGTCCAATCCCGCCGCCTCCACGCACACGCCCGCCCAACTCTCCACCCGCCAGGTGCTGCTCTGCGGCGCGCTGATCGTCACGGTGGCGATGGGCATCCGCCACGGTTTCGGCCTGTGGCTGCAGCCCATCACGATGGAGCGCGGCTGGACGCGCGAGACCTTCGCCTTCGCGATGGCGGTGCAGAACCTCGCCTGGGGCCTGGCCGGCCCGCTGGCGGGCATGCTGGCCGACCGCTGGGGCGCCTTCCGGGTGCTGCAAGCTGGTGCCCTGATCTACGCCGCGGGCCTGCTGACGATGGCACTGGCCACCACCGGGCCAGGTTTTGCCGCGAGCGCCGGGCTGCTGGTGGGCATCGCGCAGTCGGGCACCACCTACGCGGTGGTCTATGGCGTGATCGGCCGCAACGTCGCGCCCGAGCGCCGCTCCTGGGCCATGGGCGTGGCCGCCGCGGCCGGCTCCTTCGGCCAGTTCCTGATGGTGCCGGTGGAAAACGGTCTGATCAGCCAGCTCGGCTGGCAGCAGGCGCTGTTCGCGCTGGCCGCGCTGGCGCTGGTGATCCTGCCGCTGTCCTTCGGCCTCAAGGAGCCCGCGCAGCCGAGCCATGCAGCGGGCGGCGCCACGCAGAGCATCGGCGCGGCACTGCGCGAGGCCTTCGGCTACCGCAGCTTCCAGCTGCTGATGGCGGGCTACTTCGTCTGCGGCTTCCAGGTGGTCTTCATCGGCGTGCACATGCCCAGCTACCTGAAGGACCACGGCCTGCAGCCCTCGGTGGCCACCGCCGCGCTGGCGCTGATCGGCCTGTTCAACGTCTTCGGCACCTACGCGGCGGGCGTGCTCGGCCAGCGCCTGCCCAAGCGCCACCTGCTGGCGGCGATCTACCTGCTGCGCTCGGTGGCCATCGTGATCTTCCTGGCCACGCCCCTGACGCCGACCTCGGTGTACGTCTTCTCGGCTGCGATGGGCCTGCTCTGGCTGTCCACCGTGCCGCCGACCAACGCGGTGATCGCGCAGATCTTCGGCGTGCGCTACCTGTCGATGCTCGGCGGTTTCGTCTTCCTGAGCCACCAGATCGGCTCCTTCCTGGGCGTCTGGCTCGGCGGTGTCCTCTATGACCGCACCGGCAGCTACGACGTGGTCTGGTGGATCGCCATCGCGTTGGGCCTGTTTGCCGGCCTCGTGAACCTGCCGGTGCGCGAGGGTGCCATCGCCCGCCCGCTGGCAGCCCAGGCCGGCTGAAACAGCCGAAAGCGCCGCAAGGCACCGCATGACCTCGTCCCGTCGGCCCGGCCTGCGCCAGCGCATTGCCGTCTGGCTGCTGGGTGCGGCCGTCGCAGCCGTGCTGCTCGCGGTCTTCCTGGCCTACCTGGCGCCGGAGACCGTGGTGGACCTGAGTAACCGCTTCTGGAGCTGCTTCTGACCCCGATCCACGCCCCTGGGACGGCCGCCCCCTCGGACTGGCTGACCCGCTTCGCCCACCTCGTCACACCCGGCCAGCGGCTGCTCGACCTGGCCTGCGGCTCCGGGCGCCACGTGCGCTGGTTGGCCGCGCGCGGCGTGCGAGTCACCGCGGTGGACCGCGACGCTGCGGCCGTCGACGCGCTGCGGCCACTGGCCGAAGTGATCGTCGCCGACCTGGAGTCCGGCCCCTGGCCGCTGGCCGGGTGCCACTTCGACGCGGTGCTGGTGACGAACTACCTCTGGCGACCGCGCTGGGCCGAGCTGATCGACAGCGTCGCCCCCGGCGGACTGCTGATCTACGAAACCTTCGGCGCGGCGCAGGGCGAAGTGGGCAAACCGTCACGGTCCGACTTCCTGCTGCAGCCCGGCGAGCTGCTGGCGCGGCTGCCGACGCCCGCATGGCGCATCATGGCCTACGAGGACGGCTGGCTGGAGGCGCCGCGCCGCCACGTCCAACGCGTGGCCGCCCGTCGCCACTCAGGCAGCGAGCCCGCCCCGGATGCCTTGCGCGCCCCGCCGGCGTGACGCGCACACCGGCCCCGAGCCCCTTGCACGGCTGCATGGCGGGACGTGGATACACGCCAGTTAGAATCACCACTTCAGAGGACCTACGCTCATGAATCCCATTGTTGGCAGCATCGTCGCGCTCGTCACCCCGATGAACGAGGATGGCAGCGTCGATTACCCGGCCCTGCGCCGCCTGATCGACTGGCACATCGCCGAAGGCACCGCCTGTATCGGCGTGGTCGGCACCACCGGTGAGTCGCCCACCGTCTCGGTCGAGGAGCACTGCGAGATCATCCGCGTGGCGGTCGAGCAGGTCGCCGGCCGCGTGCCGGTGATGGCCGGCGCCGGCGCGAACTCGACCCGCGAAGCCATCGAGCTGTCGAAATTCGCCCAAAAGGTCGGCGCCGACTGCAGCCTGAGCGTGGTGCCCTACTACAACAAGCCGTCGCAGGAAGGCATGTACCAGCACTTCAAGGCCATCGCCGAGGCGGTGGACCTGCCGATGATGCTGTACAACGTGCCCGGGCGGACGGTGGCGGACATGCTGCCCGAAACCACGCTGCGCCTGGCCCAGGTGCCCGGCGTGATCGGCGTGAAGGAGGCCACCGGCAACATCGAGCGCGCCGCCTGGCTGATCAAGCATGCCCCGAAGGGCTTCTCGGTCTACTCCGGCGACGACGGCACCGCGATTGCGCTGATGCTGCTGGGTGGCCAGGGCAACGTCAGTGTCACCGCCAACATCGCCCCGCGCGCGATGGCCGAGCTCTGCCGCGCCGCCGTGGCCGGTGACGCCAAGACCGCCCGCGAGATCCATTTCAAGCTGGCGTCGCTGAACAAGCTGCTCTTCGCGGAGCCGAATCCGGTGCCGGTGAAGTGGGCGATGCAGCGCCTGGGCCTGTGCGGCGGTACGCTGCGCCTGCCGATGGTGCCGATGACCGATGCGCTCGTCCCCGGCCTCGAAGCCGCGATGCGCGAGGCGGGCCTGCTCTGAACCCGCAACGGCGCCGCTTCCCTTGGGATCGGCGCCGCGGCTTGCCTGCGCCCAGCGTGACGAAGGCCCTTCCTTTTGTCAGAGTCTCTTCCCGGAGCCGCGCAAGCGGCTCCTTCCTTGTTCCCGGAGTCGATCCCAACGTGATGCGTCGCCCCCACGTCCGTGGCCGTCTTGCCCTGGCCTGCGCCGCCGCCTGCCGCTGGTCCACCGTCGCCGTGTCGGGCGCGGCCCTGATGGCCTGTTCATCGGTGAGCGACACGCTGTCGCCCTCCAAGGTCGACTACCGCAGCAGCGCCACCAACAAGGCCCCCACACTGGATGTGCCGCCCGACCTGACGCAGCTGTCCAGCGACCCGCGTTACGCGCCGCCGGCGGGCGCCGCGGTCAGCGCCAACGCGTTGCAGGCCGCGCCGAATGCCAGCGTTCCCAGTGCCATCGGCCCGAACCAGACCGTCGCCGCCCAGTCCGCCGGTGAGCTGCGCATCGAGCGCGCCGGCAACACCCGCTGGCTGGTGTCGCGCCAGACTCCGGAGCAGCTCTGGCCACTGCTGCGCGAGTTCTGGCAGCAAAGCGGCTTCGCGCTCATCGTCGACCGCCCGGAAGTGGGCGTGATGGAAACCGATTGGGCCGAGAACCGCGCCCGGCTGCCGCAGGACTTCATCCGCCGCAGCATGGGCAAGGTGTTCGACATGCTCTCCGACACCGGCGAGCGCGACCGCTTCCGCACCCGCATCGAGCGTGGCGCCAATGGCGGCACCGAGATCTACATCTCCCACCGCGGCGCCGTCGAGGTGCTGGTGGGCGACCAGAAGGAGACCAGCCGCTGGACACCCCGCGCCAGCGAACCGGACCTCGAAGTCGAGATGCTCGGCCGGCTGATGCTCAAGCTCGGCGCCCGCGAAGAGACCAAGCCCAGCGCCCAGGCGGCCGCGGCAGCGGCGCAGACGATCGCCAGCGTGCCCGCCGCGGCAGCGCGAGCCCGTGTACTCGACGGCCGCGCCGCCGCCACGCTGCAGATCGACGACAACTTCGACCGCACCTGGCGGCGCGTCGGCCTGGCGCTGGACCGGGGTGGCTTCACGCTCGAAGACCGTGACCGCAGCCAGGGCCTGTACTTTGTGCGCTACGTCGACCCGAAGCTGGCCGGCAAGGAAGAGCCGAACTTCTTCCAGCGCATGTTCGGCGCCAAGAAGGAAGACCTCAGCGGCAAGCGTTACCGCCTGAAGGTCAGCACCCAGGACAAGGCCAGCCTGCTGGAGGTGCTGGACACCGACGGCAAGCCCCTGGCCGACGAGAGCGCCCGCTCGATGGTGCAGCTGCTGCTGCCCGAGCTGCGCTGAGGTAGGCAGCGCCGACGGGCCGGCCGCTCGGCGGCGGCGCGGCCCAACGCACCCGGTCGGCTGAAACGCCTGCGACCTTTGGCGTGATCGCGCGCCTCAGGTGGGGCGGGTCAGCTGGAGAGACGACGCGCGGTCGCGGAAGACGATCGGCTGTGCGGGCGGCTCGCCGGTGAGGGCGCGGCGCTCGGCGTCGGCCACGGCTTCGGTCACCAGGTGGTGGTGCGGGCTCTTGCTGCACACCGGGTCGGCGGCCTCGACGTCCTGCGACAGCATGTAGGCCTGGCAGCGGCAGCCGCCGAGGTCTCGCTCCTTGTGCTCGCAGCTGCGGCAGGGGTCCTTCATCCAGCCGGTGCCGCGGAAGCGGTTGAAGCCGGGGCTGTCGAACCAGATCTCGCGCAGGCTGGCCTCGCGCACGTTCGGGAAGCTCAGGCCCGGCAGCATGCCCGCGGTGTGGCAGGGCAGCGCGGTGCCGTCCGGCGCGATGTTCAGGAAGGTGCTGCCCCAGCCGTTGACGCAGCGCTTGGGCTGACCTTCGTGGTAGTCCGGGGCGACGAAGAAGAGCTTCATCGTTCCGGCCAGGCGCTCACGCCAGGCGTCGGTCACCGCTTCAGCGCGCTCGAGTTGGTCGTGGGTCGGCAGCAGGTGGGCGCGGTTGACCTCGGCCCAGGAGTAGTACTGGGTGTTGGCCAGCTCCAGGTACTCGGCACCGAGTTCGGCCGCCATCGCGATGATGCGGTCGACGTGCTCGATGTTCAGGCGGTGGATGACCACGTTCATCACCATCGGCCAGCCCTGGTCGCGGATCATCTGCGCAACGCGCTGCTTCAGGTCGAAGGTGCGGGTGTGCGAGAGGAAGTCGTTGATTTCCTTCGTGCTGTCCTGGAAGGAGAGCTGCACATGGTCCAGCCCGGCGGCCTTGAGCGCGGCAGCGCGCGCTTCGGTCAGGCCGACGCCGGAGGTCAGCAGGTTGGTGTAGTAACCCAGCCGGCGCGCCTCGGCCACCAGCTCTTCCAGGTCGTCACGCAGCAGCGGCTCGCCGCCCGAGAACCCGCACTGCACAGCACCCAGCTCGCGGCCCTCGCGCAGCACGCGCAGCCATTCGGCGGTGCTCAGCTCCTGCTCGTGGCGGGCGAAGTCGACCGGGTTGTAGCAGAAGACGCAATGCAGCGGACAGCGGTAGGTCAGCTCGGCCAGCAGCCACAGCGGCGGGCCGGGCCGGTCCGGCGGCGCAGGCAGCGGCGAGGCCCCGGCGATCAGCGACTCGGGCTCGATCGTCATGCGCCCCCCGTCACGACCACTCGATCCAGCGCTGCTGCCGCGCCATGCCGGCAAAGGCTGCCACGTCACCCGCCAACCCGCTGGCCGAAAACGCCGCTTCCAGATCGGTCACGATGGCCGACCAGGGCTGCTGGCCATCGCAGCGCTTGAGGATCTCGCCCGCGCTCTGGTTCAACCGGACCATCCCTTCCGGGTAGAGCAGCACGTGGCAGTTCTGCGCCGGCTCCCACTGAAAGCGGAAGCTGCGGCCGATGCGCGGCACCGCCGCGGCCCAGGCCGGGTCCTCGGCCAGCGCGGCGCCGCCCGTTGCGGCGGCCGCCGTCATGCGGCCACCCCGTAGCGCTGCGCC
>DAOLLE010000084.1:0-9101 GCA_035331205.1 Burkholderiaceae bacterium | reverse complement strand
GCCGCTGGGGCGGTGGCAGGCGATGCAGGCGGATTCGGCGCCACGCACCGACAGCCCTTGCAGGCGCTCGGCCATGAGCGGGCGGCCATCGGCGTGCCGGCCCTCGCGGTACAGGCGCTCGCCCGCGGCGCGGTCCGAGGCGAGCGCCTCAGCGTCGTCCGCCCAGGCGACGGCAGGCAGGAGGCTGGCGGCCATCAGGGCCGCGGCGAATCCGCGCAGCAGTCTTTTCATGCGCCGGCAAAGGCCTCGCGGATGAGCTGCGTCGGCGTGGCGAAGCCGTCCAGCCGCACCCACAGCTTGGCACCACGCGCTCGCACGAAGGTCACCGGCGTGTGGCCCATCTTGTCCGGCCGCCAGACGTTGAAGGCGCGCTGCACCGCGTCGATGGCCTCCGGGCTGCCGGTGTGGAAGCGCCACTGCGGCCCGGCGTCGAAGCGCGCGGCGTACTCGCGCAGCCGCGCCGGGTGGTCGACCAGCGGGTCGATCGAGATCGACAGCATCTGCAGCTGCGTGCGGCGTGCGCCGAGCTGCTCCTGCGTGGCGGCGAAGATCTGCGCCATTGGCGGGCAGATCGTCGTGCAGCTGGTGAAGAGGAAGTTCAGCAGCACCGGCTGCTCGTCGCTGACCGTGGCCGGCAACGTGACCGTGGCGCCATCGTGCCGGCGCAGCCGCACCGGCGGCAGCGTGATCGCGCTGCTGCTGCGCTGCAGGCCGTCCGCTGGCGGCGGGGTGTGGCAGACGTCGTCGGCCGGGGCAGCGGATCCTGCCGCGCGGGCCGACAGTGCCGCGCCGAGCAGCCAGCCGCCGCCTGCACGCAGGGCGAGCCGCCGGCAGCCGACGCCGTCGAGGAGTTTCGGCGCCATCGGGCTCAGGCGACGACGAAGCGGCGCATCATCTCGTGGTCCTCGTGCGAGAGGATGTGGCAGTGCCAGACGAACTCACCGGTGCGCGCGAAGTTCACCAGGATGCGGGTGACCTCGCCCGGGTAGGCGATCACCGTGTCCTTGCGGCCGGCCTCGTTGGCTTCGGCCGGCCGGGCCGCTCCGGCGAGCGCGACATTGGTCAGCCAGCCGCCGGTGCTCGCCCCGTTGGCGCCCATCGGCTTGGGCACGACGCTGCCGGTGAAGGCCTGCCGGTTGAGCACGCGGAAGTTGGCCAGGTGCAGGTGGATCGGGTGGGCATCCACCGTGGTGTTGTGGAACTCCCAGATCTCGGTGGCACCGAGGCGGACGTTCTCGGTCACCGGGTCCGAGTAGAAGAAGGTGCCGTGCGCCGGGCTGGTGGGGTTGCCGGCGGCCGGGTTGACGGTGCCCAGCATCGTCTGCAGGCGGCCGTAGGCGTCCGTGCCTTCGAGCAGCAGCAGCTTGCGGGTTGCGGCGCCCGCGGTGGTCACCGCGGGCAGCGGCCCGTGCACCGGGCGCAGGAAGGCGGGCAGCGTGTTGTCGGCGTAGGCGCTGTCGAACTTCAGCACGACGTGGAAGGCCATGATCTGCGCGGCGGTGGCGGCGTCCACCGGCGTGCCGTTCGGGAAGGGCGTCGGCGCGTCGTTGACCAGCGTCACCGCTTGGCCGGTCAGGCCCTTGAAGCTCACCACCACGTCGGCGCGTTCACCCGGTGCCAGCAGCAGTTGGGTGAGCGGTACCGGCGCGTCCATCAGACCCAGCTCGGTGCCGACCTGGTGGAAGCTCAGAAAGCTGCCGCTGCCGGTGCGAAAGCGCAGCCGGTAGAAACGCGAGTCCGAGCCGTTGAGCAGGCGCAGTCGGTAGGCGCGCGGCTCGACGGGGTGCTTGGGCCAGGGCACGCCGTTGACGATGATGAAGTCGCCGAAGAACTCGGGCAGGTGCGTGGGCTTCGGCGCGGCGGGGTTGGCCGGGTCGGTCGACGGGTAGAACAGCTTGCCGCTGCTGTCGTACATGCGGTCCTGAATGGCGAGCGGCACCTCGAACTGCGCGGCCGGCAGCATCGCGCGCTGCACGAGGTAGTCCTCGTTGGCATCGCGGATGAAGTAGTGACCCGCCAGGCCCATGTGCACGTTCAGCCGGGTCACGCCCAGCGCGTGGTCGTGGTACCAGAGGTGGCCGGCCTCCTGGCTGTTGTCGAAGGTGTAGGGCACGCTCCAGAGGCGCCCCTTGTAGTCGGGGACACCGTTGAGGTTCGCGTCGGGGGTGGACCAGCCGTCGGGCAGGCCGTCGCTCAGGGTCTGCTGGTCGCCGCCGTGGCGGTGCGCGACCAGCGGCACCGGCGCCTGGCCGCCGAGGTTGCCCGGGTTGGCCCACATCAGCGTGGTGTCGATGGGCAGCCGGTGGGCGATCGGCCTGAGGTTGCGCATCAGTTCGTTGACATAGGTGACCTTGATGGCCCTGCCCGAGCGGAGGTTGAAGGTGCGCCCGGGCGAAGTGGCCGCCTGCAGCGTGGTGGCGTAGCCCCACAGCACCGTGGTGAGCTTGTTGCCCGCCGCATCCACCAGGCCGATCTGGGCCGGGAACTCCCGCAGGCGCAGCGTGTAGGAGGTGCCGAGCAGGTCATTGGGCAGGAAGCAGTTCAGGCTGCGATTGGGGTCCGGCAGCGAATTGACGAACTTCGGGTGCACCGCCCCGGACAGGCGCGTCGTCGTGGTGGTCGCGCTGGGCGTGCCGCCGCTGTCCTGCGGCAGCGTGTAGACGATCTGCTGCAACGCGGTTTGCACCAGCTGAGTCAGCAGGCCCAGCAGGGAGAGGGTGGCGTTGGCAGGGGTACTCTGGACGGCGGCGACACCGGCCAGACTGGCCAGGGCGCTGCGCTTGAGGGCGGTGCGGCGGTTGAACATCGTCTCGATCTCCGGTTTTGCGGGTTCGAGTGTTTCAATTGAAACAAAAAGTGTCAATCTGTGAAGTTGTGCACACGCATCACCTGGACGGTGGCGGCCGCGTGGAACCCGGCCTGGAATTTCGGGTTGAGGTCGTGAAAGCGCCCGTGGCGGCCGCCATCCCGGGCTCGGGCGGGGCTGCGGCAATCCGGTCACCGTCTGTGAAGGAATGCGCGTGCTCACGGGCCGCAGCGGGGTGGGGCTGCGTATCATCGAATCGACCCGACGCCACGGAGCGCCGCTCCGCCGGGCTTGTTGCCGAACCCTTTCCACCATGACCGAACCGCCTCATCCGCTCCTGCCCGACGTCGTCTTGCAGGGCCTGCTGCAACTGGTGCAGGCGCAGGGCGGGTTGGTGTCGCTGAAGGAAGCGGTCAGCGGCCGCTACCTCTGGGCCAACGAGCCGATGCTCGAGTTGATGGGCGTGCCGGTGGATCGCCTCGTCGGCCACAGTGACCTGGAGGTGCTGCCGCTGGCGGACGCCAGTTCGGTGCGGGCGGCCGACCAGCGTGCGCTGGGCAGTCGCGGCGTGGTGACCGGCGAGCAGCGCATCGAGCGCCAGGGCCAGCGGCGCGACTACCGCACGCTGCGCTGCGTGCTCCCGGCAGCCGACGGCAGCGGTCCGGCCCACCTGCTCAGTCTCTGGGTGGACGAGACGCCGGCGCGGCGCTCGAGCCAGCAGCTGCAGCAGGCGCTGGCGCAGATCGAGCGCCAGCATGGTGCGATGGAGCAGCTGCGCCGCCAGCACGCCGAGGGCATGGACCGGCCCAACGAGCTGTTCCGCCGCGAGCACTTCGAGGAACACCTGCGCCGCGAGGTGGCGCTGTCGATGCGCGAGCAGCGCGAGTTCGCGCTGGTGTTGATGGCGGTGGACCGCTTCGAAGAGCTGCGTCGCGCCCAGGGCGATGCGGCGATGGCGCGGGTGGCCGAGATGATCGCGCAGCTGATGCGCTCGAACACCCGCGCGATGGACGTGCTGGCCCAGCTCGGCGCGGACCGCTTTGCGATCCTGCTGTCCGGCGTCGGCCTGGCCACCGCCTACAACCGCATGGAGCAGCTGCGCCGCGCCTGCGCCAGCCAGCTGGTGGTGGTCGAGGGGCGCAGCTTCACCTTCGAGATGTCGATGGGCGTGGCGGGCTTTCCGCACACCGCCGAGACGCTCGATGCGCTCAGCCAGGCGGCCATCCGCGCGCTGCAGGACGCCCGCCAGCGCGGCGGCTCGCGGGTGGCGCTGGCCTCGATCCGCCTGGGCGAGGGCGCCGGCAAGACGGTCAACGTCTGACCGCCAGTCCCGCGCCGCCCGGCCCGGGGTGGGTCAGCCCTGGCGCGCCTTGTTGAGCATGTAGAACGCCAGCCCGTAGAGCAGCAGCGCGAACAGGCGCTTGAGCTGGGCGACGTTCATCGCATGCGCCACGCGCGCACCCTGTGGCGCAGTCAGCACGCTGGCGCTGGCGATCACCGCCAGACCGGGCAGCCAGAGGTAGCCCAGCGAGGCCGGCAGGCCGGTGTCCAGCCCCCAACCGCCGATCACGTAGCCGATGGTGCTGGCCAGGGCGATCGGGAAACCCAGCGCCGCCGAGGTGGCCACCGCGTTGTGGATCGGCACGTTGCACCAGGTCATGAAGGGCACCGAGATGAAGCCGCCCCCCGCGCCGACCAGGCTGGAGACGAAGCCGATGGCCCCGCCCGCGCCCAGGCGCCCCGCGGTGCCGGGCATCTGCCGCGTCGGCTTGGGCTTCTTGTCGAACAGCATCTGCGTGGCCGAGAAGGCGACGAACAGGCCGAACACCAGCGCCAGCGCGCTGCCTTTGAGCAGCGCGAAGACGCCCGCGCCGGCCACCAGGCTGCCCAGCACGATGCCCGGCGCCAGCGTGCGCACCAGCTCCCAGCGCACCGCGCCGCGCCGATGGTGCGCGCGCACGCTCGACAGCGAGGTGAAGAGGATGGTCGACATCGAGGTGGCGATCGCCATCTTCACGCTCAGGCCGGGCTCGACGCCGCGCGCGCCCAGGATCAGCGTGATGAAGGGCACCATGATCATGCCGCCGCCGATGCCCAGCAGCCCGGCGAGGAAGCCGGTGAAGCTGCCCAGCAGGAGCAGCTCGGCGATGAGGTGGATGTCGAGGGTCATGCCAGGGGTCAGGTCAGGGTTCGGGCCGGGTTCGCGGGGGAGTCTGGCACGCCCAGCAGCGCCAGCACGGCGCGCCACTCGGCGAGGGTCACCGGGGTGATGGACAGGCGGCTGCCCGGGCGCAGCAGCAACATCGTCGCCAGCTCGGGCCGGCTGCGCAGCTCGGCCAGACCGAGCAGGCGGGTTTTGCGCAGGAAGCGCACATCGACGTTGACCCAACGCGGTGCGGCCGCAGTGGCCTTGGCGTCGAAGTAGGGGCTGCTCGGGTCGAACTGGGTGGCGTCCGGATAGGCCGGCGAGGCCACCTCGGCCAGGCCGGCGATGCCGGGCTCTGCGCAGGAGGAGTGGTAGTACAGCACCCCGTCACCGATGCGCATCGCGTCGCGCATGAAGTTGCGCGCCTGGTAGTTGCGCACCCCGGTCCAGGGCACCACCTGGCCCGGCCGACGGGCCAGCTCGTCGATCGAACACTCGTCGGGCTCGATCTTCATCAGCCAATGCCGCGGTGCGACAGGGGCCGCGTCGACCGAAGGAGAGGGGAGGGGGGAGGGGGCAGCCACAGCCGGGCGATTGTGGCAGCAGATCCGGCGGCTGCTGCCCGTGGCTTTCACCGACCAGGAAAGGTGTCCATCGCGAACCGAAGGCCGCATTCCTGAACCCAGGGGATTCAGGGGGGCAAGGTCAACCTGACTTCGGGTTCATCTGACGCGAGACGATCGCACCAGCCAGGCGATTTTCCAAGCCCAGGCTCGCGAGAGCATCGGTTCAAGGAACTAAAAACCTCCGCGGACGCGACGGACGAAACCATTCTAGACGCGCCGTGGCGCGTGGTGGCAAGTCCGACGAAGTCAGAGCAATTGGCCGTCGCCGCCGAGTGCGGCATCCACACGGCGCAGCAGCGCGTCGAGGTCGACGCCGCTCGATCCCGTACGGTCCGACGGGTTGGCCGAGACGGCCATCGCCTCGGACGATGCGGCGGCGCTGCTGCTGCGCTCGGCCAGCGCATAGGCCAGATTCAGCGCCGCGAGCACCGCAATGCGCTCTCGGGCCTTGACCTTGCCGGCGTCGCGGATGTTGCTCATCTCGCGGTCGACGCTGCCCACCGCTTCGAGCAGATCGGTCTCGCGGCCTTCGGGGCAGGCCAGGATGTAGGTCTGCCCCATGATGGTCACTTCGAGCTGCTTCACAGGCCACCTCCGGAGATGGAGTGGCGCTCGTGGGCATCGACCTCGCCCACAGGCAGGCGCTCGATCAGCGCGTCGATGCGCGCGCGCGCCGCCGCCAGCCGCGAGCGCAGGTTGTCGCGCTCGGCCGCAACGCTGGCCAACTGCTGTTCGAGTAGGGCGTTGGTGCGCTTGAGTTCTTCGTGCCGCAGCAGCAGCCGTTCGACCCGATCGGCGAGGTCTTCGAGAGTGGACATTGCGCAGGATTGGTGCAGGGGCTGAGCCTCGGGGGCAGCCCGGGCCGACACAAGATTGTAGTGGGCCGCCGCAGTCCCGCTTAGAATGAGCGCCGTTGGTGCCCGTGCCGGCGTTCACGTCGGGATGGTTAAACGGGAAGCAGGAAGGCCGACTCCTCCGGAGAACGCCCAACCTGCGCTGCCCCCGCAACGGTAAGCGGACGAGGTTCGGTCGGGTCATCGCGCTCGACTGCCTCCGCTCCTGCGTCTCAGCCACTGGGTCGAACAGACCCGGGAAGGCCGCAGGGGTCGTCTCCGTCAGCCCGGATACCGGCCAACGAGGTGGCGCCGCAGCCCGTCTGTGGCGCCGTAGGGTGTTCGGCCGCGGGGAAGCGGCGGGACACGGCATCGTTGCACCCTCCCCATGCTTTCCCTCGCTCCGGGCCACCGCGCCCCCCTCAGCGCCACTGCGCGCGCCGCTGCCTGCCTGATCCTCGGCCTGCAGACCCTGACCCCCGTTTGCGCCCAGTCTGCGGCGCCGCTCGAGCCGGTGGTGATCACCGCCACGCGCTCGCCACTCGCTGCCTCGCGCGTGCTCGCCGACGTGTCGGTGCTGGATCGCGACGCCATCGATCGCAGCGGCGCGACCAGCCTGGCCGACGTGCTGCAGCGCCTGCCGGGCATCGAGATCTCCCGCAATGGTGGCGGCGCGGGCACGACCAGCGTGTACCTGCGCGGCGGCGAGACCCGCCACACCGCCGTCTACGTCGATGGCCTGCGCGTCGATTCGCAGGCCACCGGCGGTGCGGCCTGGGAGGGCCTGCCGCTGGATCAGGTCGAGCGCATCGAGGTGCTGCGCGGTCCGGCCGCAGCGGCCTATGGCTCCGATGCCGTCGCGGGCGTCGTCCAGATCTTCACCCGCCGTGGCCGTGAAGGTCTGCAGGCCAACGCCTCGATCGCGCTGGGCAGCGCCGAGACCCGCATGGCCCAGGCCGCGCTGGCGGGCGGCGCCGGGGGCGTGGACTTCGCCCTCTCGCTGGCCGATGGCCGCAGCGACGGCTACAACGCCCGGCCCATCGCCACGGCCAACCCGGACAAGGACGGCTGGAACCGCCAGAGCGCCCAGGGCCGCCTGGGCTGGGCCTTCCTGCCCGGCCATCGGGTCGAGGCCGCCATGCTCGTGTCCAGCCAGGAGTCGCAGTACGACGGCAGCCTGACGCAGGACGACCGCGCCTGGCACAACCTGCGCACCGGCGGGCTGAGCTGGCAGGGCAAGTGGAACGACGCCGCCGAAACCCGCCTGCAGGTGGGCGAGACCCGGACGACCTACGAGACCCGGCCGTCGTATTACCGCAGCGAGACCACGCTGCGCAACACCACGCTGCAGCACGATCAGCGCTTCGGTGACCACCTCCTGGGCCTGACGCTGGAGCGCCGCGAGGACGGCTTGGTGAACCCCGCCACGCTGTACGCGCCGACCCTGGAGGGCGAGCGCCAGCAGGATGGCCTGGCCCTGCTGTGGCGCAGCGAACTGGGGTCCCATTCGCTGCAGCTGCAGGCTCGCCACGACGAGGACAGCGAGTTCGGCGGCCACAGCACCGGCAGCCTCGCCTGGGGCTGGCGCTTCCTGCCCGCCTGGCGGGTGACGGCCGCCGCGGGCAGCTCCTTCCGGGCGCCCACGCTGTATCAGCGCTTCAGCGAGTATGGGGTGGCGACGCTGCAACCCGAGTCGGGGCGCAACGTCGAAGTCGGGCTGCGCTGGGCCGCCAATGGCAGCGAGCTGGGCCTGGTGGCCTGGCGCAACCGCGTGACCGATCTGATCAACTTCGGCGCGGTAGGCCCCTGCGCCTCGGCGTTCGGCTGCTACGAGAACGCCGGTCAGGCGCGGTACGACGGCGTGACCCTGTCGGGGGGCCACCGCAGCGGTGCGCTGACCCTCTCCGGCTCGGCCGATTGGCACGACCCGCGCAACCTGGACACCGGCAAGCAACTGGCGCGGCGTGCGCGCAAGTCGGCCAAGCTGGCGGTGGACTACCGCGTCGGCCCGGCGTCGCTGGGCGCGGAGTGGCAGGGCGTGGGCAACCGCTACGACAACGCCGCCAATACGCTGGTGCTGCCGGGTTACGGGCTGGTCAACCTGCGCTCGACCTTCGACCTCGGGCAGGGCCTGGCGTTGGAAGCGCGCATCGACAACCTGGGCGATAAGGCCTACCAGACCGCCAACACCTACGCCCAACCGGGCCGCACGGCCCAGGTGGCGCTGCGCTGGGCGATGCGCTGAACCCGGGAGTCCGCATGACGCCGCCCTCGCGCGTTCCGGCCGTGCTGGTCGCCGCCCCGGCCTCCGGCCAGGGCAAGACCACCATCGCCTGTGCCCTGGCGCGCCTGCACGCCCGCCAGGGCGCGCGGGTCCGCGCCTTCAAGTGCGGGCCGGACTTCCTCGACCCGCAGTGGCTCGAACTCGCCAGCGGCGCGCCGGTCGATTCGCTCGACCTGTGGATCAACGGCGAGGCCGACTGCGCCGCGCGGCTGGCCCGGGCTGCGGCCGAGGCCGATCTGGTCATCGTCGAAGGCGTGATGGGGCTGTACGACGGCGAGCCCAGCGCGGCCGACCTGGCGCGGCGCTTCGGCCTGCCGGTGCTGGCGGTGCTGGACGCCGGCGCGATGGCCGGCACCTTCGGCGCGCTGGTGCACGGCCTGCGCCACTGGCAGGCGGCCGAGCGCGG
>DAOLLE010000083.1:0-9125 GCA_035331205.1 Burkholderiaceae bacterium | reverse complement strand
CAGGACATGGTCGACGCCTGCAAGCTGCTGGGCGTGGACGTGATGACCGGCCACTGGGAGTTCACCTACGGCATGCAGCGGGTGCAGGCCATCCTGGAAAAGGACTTCAAGAGCGGGCAGCGCATCGACTTCGTGGCCCAGAACGTCAAGACCACCGACTTCGGCGACCCGGTCTTCCCGCCCTTCGTGCTGCGCGAGGTCAACGGCGTGCCCTGCGCAATCGTCGGCCAGGCCTTTCCGTACACGCCCATCGCCAACCCGCGCCACCTGGTGGCCGACTGGAGCTTCGGCATCCAGGAGGAAAACCTGCAGGCGGTGGTCGACGAAGCGCGTCGCCGCGGTGCCCAGGTGGTGGTCCTGCTCAGCCACAACGGCATGGACGTCGACCTGAAGCTGGCCAGCCGCGTGCGCGGCATCGACGCGATCCTCGGCGGCCACACCCACGACGGCGTGCCGCTGGCCCTCCCGGTGAAGAACCCCGGCGGCACCACGCTGGTGACCAACGCCGGCAGCAACGGCAAGTTCCTCGGCGTGATGGACTTCGACGTGCGCGCTGGCCGCGTGGTCGACTACCGCTACCGCCTGCTGCCGGTGTTCGCCAACCAGCTGCCGGCCGACGCCGAGATGGCGGCGCTGATCGCCAGGGTCCGCCGCCCCTACGAGGCCCGCCTGAGCGAGAAGCTGGCGGTCACCGACGGACTGCTCTACCGGCGCGGCAACTTCAACGGCAGCTGGGACCAGCTGATCTGCGATGCGCTGATCGCCGTGCGCGGCGCCGACCTGGCCTTCTCGCCGGGTTTCCGCTGGGGCACCAGCCTGCTGCCCGGCGACGTGATCACCCGCGAGGCGCTGATGGACCAGCTGGCCATCACCTACCCGTACGCCACGCTCAACGAGATGAGCGGCGCGACGATCAAGGCGGTGCTCGAGGACGTGGCCGACAACCTCTTCAACCCCGACCCCTACTACCAGCAGGGCGGCGACATGGTGCGCACCGGTGGCCTGACCTACACCCTCACGCCGGGCGAAGCGATGGGCCGGCGCATCGGCGACCTGCGCCTGAAGGGCCGGCCCATCGAAGCCGACCGGACCTACAAGGTGGCGGGCTGGGCCCCGGTGGCCGAAGACGCCGCCCGGGCCGGCCACCCGCCGATCTGGGAGGTGGTCGAAACCTGGCTGAAATCCCAGGGCGGGCGCGTCACGCCGCGGCGCATCAACGCCCCGGCGCTCGTCGGGGTAGACGGAAACCCGGGCATGGCGGCATGACCCCGGCGGCGGCCCGCCGAAGTGAAGCCCGGCCTGCGCCGGGCATGGCACAGGAGACGACGATGAACCGACGCTTGCGCAGCCTGGCCCTGGCCAGCACGCTCGCCCTCGCCTGCCTGGCGGCTCCTGCGCTCGCGCAAGACAAGGTGGTCTACCACATCGCCGACACCGCCAGCCAGGCGCTGGGCGGCCTGCGCAACATCAAGAACCACCTGGACGCCGATCCGACCGCGCGCATCACCGTCGTCGCCCTCGCCACCGGGGTCGACTTCCTGATGACCGACGCAAAGGACCGCAACGGCAACCCCTACGAAATCGCGGTCCAGGAGCTCGTGGACCGGGGCGTGCGTTTCGAGGTCTGCGAAGTCACCCTGAAGAACCGCAACCTGCGCAAGGAGCAGTTCCTGCACGAAGCCGCCTTCACACCCTCCGGCGTCGTGCGGCTGACGAAGCTGCAGGTGCAGGGCCATGCCTACATCCGCCCCTGAGATGCGCCGGGCCGGCCCGTGCGCCGGCGCGTTCGCCCACGACATCGCCAGGAGCTGACCCCCGTGCCAGCACCGCCATCGGACCCCGTCGATGGGCATCGCCGCCGCTGGCTGCGAGCCGCCGCCTGGTCCGGCATCGGTTGGCCGAGCCTGTCGTGGCCCGACACCGCGGCGCCGGTGCCCACCTCGCCCGTCGCCATTGGCCAACCCGTGCCCTGGCCCACGCTCAGGCTGCTCGACGGCAGCCGCCTGTGCGCCGCGGATCTGCAGGGCATCGCCGCCGTGGTGGTGCTCTTCGCCACCACCTGCCCGTTCTGCCGACGCCACAACCAGCGCGTCGAGAAGCTGGTGCAGGCCAGCCGGGGCGAGCCGCTGCGGGTGGTCGCCGCCGCGCAGGACACCAGCGCCGAGCCGGTGCGCCGCTATCTGGATGAACAGGGCTTCAGCTTCCCGGTCACCCTCGACGAGGCAGCGCTGCGCCGGGTCCTGACCCCCCGCAAGGTCATCCCGCTGACCGCGGTGATCGACCGCGGTGGCCATCTGCGCGAGGTCATCCCGGGCGAAATGGCCGAAGACGACCTGCTCGACCTGGCGCGCTGGGCGCGACGCTGAACCCCCGCCGCTTATCAAGGTTTGCCCCTAATCCATGCGGGCAGTGGTTTCATTGCCGGCTTCCTTTCAAAATCTGGAACACCCTGGGGCGAACCTGCATCGAGGCAACGGCAAATTCGGTGCTCGGCCCCGGCTGTCCGCAACCATCGCTCACGCAGGCAAGGACGTACCGAATGACCGGGCCCAGGCAGCGCAGCTTGACTCAGGATAAGAAAGGTGGTGCCCTCATGCGCCTGCGAACCTCCGCATTCGGAATGGGGCTGTTTGGCCTGCTCTGCGGCATTCTGATCTGGGGCGGCCTGAATATGGGCATGGAGTGGACCAACCGGACCGAGTTCTGCATCTCCTGCCACGAGATGCGCATACCCTACGAGGAGTTGCGCCAGTCCAGCCATTTCCGCAACCGCAGCGGCAGCCCGATCAGCTGTTCCGATTGCCACGTGGCCAGCAGCAAGACGCCGCTGGACTATGCCCGCAAACTCACGATGAAGGTCTTCGCGGCCAAGGATGTCGCCGGCCATCTGCTGGGCACGATCGACAGCCCGGAAAAGTTCGAGGCCCACCGCTTCGACATGGCACAGCGCGTCTGGGCGAGCATGAAGGAAACCGATTCCAAGGAATGCCGCAACTGCCACGCCTTCGACCGCATGGACCCCGCCAAGCAGAAGGATCGCTCCGCCGTCAAACACGAGGGCGCCGTGGAAGACCAGAAAACCTGCATCGACTGCCACAAGGGCATCGTGCACAAACCGGTTCACCAACGCCTCGAATCGGCCGCTGCGGGGCCGACCACCACGGCCCGGCCTTGAAAGGAATCCCCCTATGACTCGTCTGTTTTCCCTGGCGGCCATGCCATGGGCCCTGATATTGGCAATGGGCGCGGACCTCGCGCAAGCCGCCGCACCGGACTGGTCGAAAGTCCCGGCGCGCAAGATCACCGTGTTCTATCCGGGCCAAGCCTCGCTCGAATGGGTCATGAACAAGGCGGACCACTCCGCGGTACCCGATATCGTCGACAAGAAACGCAGCTGCGCGAAATGCCACGAAGGGGACGTGGCCGATGTCGGTGCGGCCATCGTCGCCGGCAAACCCGTCGGCAGCTCCAAGACGGTGTTCGAGGCCACACCGGTGGCGGGCAAGGCCGGGTCGATACCGGTCCAATTCCAGGCCGCGCACGATGGCAATCACATCTGGTTCCGATTCGAATGGGCCGCCCCCCCACACGCCGACAAGCCCGCGGACAGCAAGAACGAAGTCAAGCTGACGCTGATGTTCGACGGCGGCGGCACCGTCGACCAAGCCAATTTGAATGGCTGCTGGAACGCCTGCCACAACGACCTGCGGTCGATGAAGAACCAGAAGGACGACAAGAAAACCAAATACATCAAGAACGCCGATCTGGGCGCCGGCCGATTCATGGACCTTTTGCAGTTCCGCAGCGGCAAGGGCGAGAAACCCGTCGATGGTTATGTGGCCGATGCCCGGGTGATGGAGGGGGGCAAGAGTCTGGTCAAGGCCGAGGGCCGCAAGGACGGCAACAAATGGGTCGTCGTCTTCGAACGTGAACTGGCCGCGAAAGGCACCGGTGACCATGCGATCACGCCCGACAAGATCTACAGCTTCGGCTTTGCGATTCACGAGGACTACGCTGGCGCACGCTATCACCATGTGTCGCTGGGATACCAGTTCGGCCTCGACAAGGCCGTCCCGGAGGTCAAGAACCACATCAACGTCATGCGCCAGTGACCGCCGCCAGTGGCGAGCACCCGCGCTGGCAACGTCGCCCGTTCCACCGTCTGTTCCCTAGTGAGGAGACCCCCATGAAACCACGATGGGCCCTGGGCCTGCTGGCGATGTCGGCAGTCGGGCTGGCCACCCAGTCGGTTGCGGCGCCGCCCTCCGCCGCCATGCTGGCCAATGCCTGTGCCGGCTGCCACGGCACCCTCGGCGCCAGCGCGGGGCCGTCGATGCCCTCGCTGGCCAGCCAGTCCAAGGCCTCCCTCGTGGAGGCGATGCGAAAGTTCCGCAGCGGTGATCGGCCGTCGACCGTGATGGGCCGCCTGGCCAAGGGCTATTCCGATGCGGACATCGACGCGCTGGGCGATTTCTTTGCGCGGCAGAAATTCCACGCCACCGCCCAGACCGTCGATGCGGGCAAGGTCAGTCGGGGCGCGCAATTGCAGGAAGCCAATTGCTCACGCTGCCACCTCGACGATGGCAAGGATGGCAAGGACGATACCCCGGTGATGGCGAGCCAGTGGCTGCCCTACCTGCAAATGCAGATGGCACTGTACCAATCCGGGAAACGCAAGATGCCGGACAAGATGGCCGAAAAGGTCAAACCGCTCAGTGCCGACGACCTCGAAGCGCTGATGCATTTCTATGCCAGCGTGAAATGAAGGGAACCGCACCATGACTTTGCAGCGCAGAACGGTTCTGTCCTACTTCGGTGCGGCGGCCGCGGCGAATCTGGCAGGGTGTGCCACCCCGACGGCGCCAGCCATTTCGGCCGGCAGTGCGGCCGACCTGATGCCGATGGGCGCGTCCCGCCGCGTCGTGGTGGTCGGAGCCGGCTACGGTGGCACGATTGCCGCGAAATACATTCGCATGCAGGATCCCGGCATCGAGGTGGTGCTGATCGAACGCAACGATCACCACGTCTCCTGTCCTTTCAGCAATCTCTACATCGGTGGCATTCTGAAGGATCTGTCGTCGCTGACGATCCGCTACGACGAGCTGGTGGCCCGGCACGGTATCCGCTTCGTGCAGGCCGAGGTGCTGTCGATCGATGCGGCGGCGCACGTGGTGCTCACCTCCCGGGGACGCATCGGGTATTCGCGACTGATTCTCTCGCCGGGCATCGATTTCCGCCCTGAGGACCTGGCGGGCTACGACGATGCGGCCATGGCAGCCATGCCGCACGCCTGGAAGGCCGGCCCGCAAACCCAGTTGCTGCGCCGACAACTCGAAGCGATGCGCGACGGCGCCACGGTCGTGATGACGGTACCGTTGACACCCTATCGCTGCCCGCCGGGCCCCTACGAGCGGGCCAACATGATTGCCCATTATCTGAAGCAGCACAAACCGAAGTCGAAGCTGATCGTGCTCGACGCCAATCCGGATGTGACCTCGAAGGGCGCGCTGTTCAAGAAGGGGTGGAAGGACAATTACGCCGCCCTGCTCGAATACCAGCCCGCCAAGAAGGTGACGGAGGTGGACGTCAAGGGCATGTCGGTGTTGGTGGAAGGGGTCGAGGCGGTCAAGGGCGACGTCATCAACGTCATTCCGCCGCAGCGTGCCGGTCGGGTGGCGGTTGCCGCCGGGCTGGTCGGCGAAGACCGCAACTGGTGCCCGGTGAATGCGCTCAGCTTCGAATCGACCAAGGTGCGCGACATTCACGTCATCGGCGATGCCTGCAATGCGGGAGCCATGCCGAAATCCGGCTATTCGGCCAATTCGGAGGCGAAGATCTGCGCGACCAACGTCGTCGCGCTGCTCAACGGCCGCGAGACGGTGGAGATGTCGGGCATCAACACCTGCTACAGCTTCATCAACGATCGGGAAGCGGTCAGCGTGGCCGGCGTCTACAAGGCCCAGGATGGCAAGATCGTGGCCGTGCCGAACTCCGGCGGGGTTTCTCCGATCGACTTTTCCGTCGCCAAGGCCGAAGCCATTTATGCGCAGAGCTGGCTGCGCAATATCCTGACGGAAATGTCGAGCTGAGCGCCGCGCGGCTATGCCATGGCGGTCATCGGGCCTCAGGCCCGATGACCCTGAAAAAGGGCCCGAAAAGCGGGCCCTTTATTTCTTCGACCGTCGGGCACCGCTGCGGATTCCGGCCCTGTCCGGCAACCGGGGCCGGCGACCGGGGCCGGCATCAGTCGGCCATCGCGCGGGCGTACTCCCATTTGACGGTGGCGACACAACCCACCACGATCGCCGCCATCGTCAGCATCGAGCCCAGCGACAGGGTCGACAGGCCGGTGATGCCCTGCCCGATCGAGCAGCCCAGCGCGGTGACGCCGCCGAAGCCCATCAGGATCGAGCCGATGACGTGGCGCGCCAGATCGTCGGTCTGGCGGAAGCCCTCGAGCCGGAAGCCCCCACTGGCCAGCGCGCTCGCCGCGGCGCCCAGCGCCACGCCCAGCGCGGTGGCGATGCCGAAGGTGAGCACACGCGTCGTGTCGCTCCACAGCAGCAGCAGCTCCAGCGTGTAGGCGTAGGGCGCGACGAAGCTCAGCGATTCGGCACGGCCGCTGTTGGTGCCGATGAAGGCCTCCTGCAGCGTCTCGGGGTGCTCGGCGACGTAGCCGAGGCGGCCGGTGACGTACCAGGCCAGCACCACCAGCAGGCCGGTGGCCACGCCACCGAGCAGGGGCTCGAAGCGGCGCAGCTCCCGCGAGCGCAGCGCAAAGCCGATGCAGCCGCCACCCAGCAGCAGGGCCAGCAACAGCAGCCAGCCACGCCGATCGAGCCCGAAGCTGCCGGCCAGCAGCGTCGGCAGATCCTGCGCGCGGCCCAGCGAGAGCGCCCAGGGATCGAGCCAGCGCACGCGCCAGACGCCAAACAGGCCCTTCATCGTCATGTAGGCCGAAATCGCCACGAAGGCGAACACCACCACGGACTTCAGGCTGCCGCCGCCCAGCCGGATCAGCGTCTTGTTGCCGCAGCCGCCGGCGAGCGTCATCCCGACCCCGAAAGCCAGGCCACCGACGAGGTGGGACAGCCAGGGCAGGTTGCTGCCGGCATAGAGGGTCTTGTTCACATCGAGCCAACCCAGCGCCTGCAGCGCTCCGGTGCCGACGATCGCCACGCCGATGGCCAGGATCCACATGCGCATGCGCAGCCAGGACCCCATCGTCACGATGTCGGCCAGGGCGCCCATCGTGCAGAAGTTGCTGCGATGACCGACGAACCCCAGCGCAACGCCGATGGCGCTGCCCAGCAGGGCGATGGTCGACGAAGCGACCAGTTGGCTGCCGTCCATGAAACTCCTCGTTCAAAATCCAGAAGGGCCGGACTGGGGGGCTCACCACCCCCATCCGGCCCGCCGAGGACGCGATGGTGTCAGAAGCGCATGCTCCAGGCGATGCCCAGGGACTGCTGCTTCATCCGGATCGTCTCGCTGCCGCCGTTGCCGGGACCGGCCAGCGCCGGCGAGTTGTACATCGACGGCCCGCTGACCGACTGCTCGGGCGCGCGCATGTAGGCCAGTGTCAACTCGGACTTCGGGCCGAGCTGGAAGGTCCCGCCCAGCGTGTAGTGCGTGGTGATCACACCCGGCGCCAGGATGTTGAAGGTCACGTCGTTGCTACTGACCGGGTTGTCGCCTTTGTTGTAGCCGGCGCGCAAGGTCATCTGCGGCGTGACCTGCCACTGAAGACCCAGCTTCAGCACGTTGATATCGCGCCAGCCGAAGCCCGGACCGTTGGCGGCGCCCAGCGGCGCGGGACTGCTGCTCGGATTGCTCACCGAAACCACATCGCTGTAGTTGATGCGGGTCCAGTCGACCGCCAGCTGCAGCGTGGGCACGACCTGCCAGGCCACGCCGACGCCGTAGTTCGACGGGATGTCGAAGTCACCGCCGCCCGCGAACAGGCCCTTGTACCTGTCGAAGCTGGACATCTCGATCTTCGAGGCGTAGGCCGCACCGAGCGTGACCGGGCCGATCCGGCCCTGGTAGCCGATGCGCATCCCCCAGCCGGTGGAGCTGTCATAGCCGTTGTCGGTGAGCTTGCTGCTGTCGCTGCTCATCGGCGCAAACGACGACAGGCCACTGGCCTTGAAACGCTGATAGGCAAACAGCGGCGAGATCCCGAGGGCGTGATCGGGCGCGACCTTGTACGACGCGGTGGGCGCGAAGATCAGCTGCATCATGTCGACGCCCAGCCGTCCCTTTCCGCACAGGCCATTGGCGACCTTGCCGGCCGGGTTGCCGCAGGAGGTGGACTCGCCAGGGTAGTCGGTGTTCATCCCGCCGTTGCCGTAGACCGTCAGGCCCGCGGCGATCGACGGGCTGAGCTGGCGGGTGAAGCCGAACTCGGGGATGTAGAAATTCGTGCTGTCGCTGTCGCTGGAGAAGTCGAAGGCCCCGCCGATGCTGCCGCTGCGGCTGGCGCTGCGCTCGGGGCGGAACCAGTTCAGGCCGAGGTCGACGCGGTCGCCCGCGAAGGCCATGCTCGCCGGGTTGTTGGCGCCGCCGAAGCTGTCGTGGCTCTGGGCAATGGACGTGCCACCCATGCCCATGCCCTTGAGGCCGTAGCCGTGCGGGAAGTAGCCGTTGGTGGCCGATGCGGTCAGCGGCAGCAGCAGCACCGCGGTGGCAATGGCGCCCAAGCGCCAGGATGCTGCAATGCGGGCACGCGCGAGCGTCGCGCCAGTCGTCATGGACATGGGTGGTCTCCGTCGGTTCTCGAGGGGGGTCCTTGGCGGATCCAGGATCCAGGGACCCGTGTTTCGCACGCCCCGGCGTCTTGCGGGGTTCATCGAAGCACGCGACCGGGCCCGCCTGAGGCCCGTCGCCGATGCGGCCCTGTCAGACGAACAGGCAGATGTCGGTCTCGCCAGCGAAGGCCATGAAGGTGGATGCACCACCGTACTCGACCTGGTCGATGAAGTCCTTCTTCTCGAAGTCGAACAGGTCCACCGTCATCTGGCAGGCGATGAACTTCACGTCCGCCTCCAGGCAGAGGTCGCGCAGCTCCTCCAGCGAGGCCACGCCCTTGGACTTGATCTTCTGCTTCATCATCATCGTGGCCA
>DAOLLE010000082.1:0-9162 GCA_035331205.1 Burkholderiaceae bacterium | reverse complement strand
CCTTCTCCAGCACCTGGCGCAGCCAGTCCAGCGGGATGTCGCGGGTGAAGTCGGTCAGCATCTCCACCCCCTTGAAATAGGCGGAGAAGGCGCGGTCGAACTTGTCGAAGTGGGCCTCGTCCTTGACCAGCGCGGTGCGCGCCAGGAAGTAGAACTTGTCGACACTGGGGCCGGCCTCGTCGTCGATCACGCCCTCGCGCAGCGCTTCGAGCAGCGTCAGGAATTCCTTGACCGAGACGGGCAGCTTGGCCGAACGCAGGGTGAAGAAGAAGTCGATCAGCATGGTGGCTCGCGCAACGAAGGTCGGGGGCGGCCGGGCGCCGCTCCTGCGCAGTATGCGTGAAGCCGGCCACTCGGTGCCCAGCGGGGCCGGGATGGGCCGCGTGGGCCGCTCAAGTCTGCGGGCGGGGCGACGAAATGGCAATCATCGTCCGCTTGAACGTCCCGGGGTATGCCAGCCCTGGGCGGGCCCGTCGGCGCGTTGCCGTGCTGCGCTGCCTGTCCAGTACCCTGCTGCCTGAAAGCCTGTGTCCGCCCTCTACCAGCTCACCTGCGCCCAATTGCTGCTCTACGGCGTCATGTGGGGGGCGGCTTGGTGGATCGTCGGCGGCGAGCGCCGCGCGGTGCTGCACTGGCTGGCGTTTTCGCTGCTGACCTCCTTCGGGCTCGGGCTGATTTCACTGCGTCCGGCCGGGGATCCCTGGCTGACGGTGGTGCTCTCCAACCTGCTGCTGATGGCCGGGATCATCCTGCTGGCGCGGGGTGGGGCCTGCTTCCTTGCGCTGTACCGGCGCGACCTCGAGCATCTGCTGCTGATGCTGGGACTCACGGCGGTGGCGATCTGGCTCGGCCCACGCCCGCAGGAGGGGGTGGCCTGGCGCCACCCCGGCTTCGTGACCGCCGCCGGCATCGCCTGGATCCTCAGCCGCACCGCCTGGGTGCAGTGGGAGTCGTTGCGTGCGCAGTTCGGCCCGCGGGCGGCGGCGGTGGTGTCGGGCACGCACGCTGCCTTTGCGCTGCTGCAGTGGGCCCGCTCGCTGCACGGACTGTTGTCCAGCGACCCGCTGCCGATGCATTCCCAGCACGCCGCCAACGAGCTGCTGGTCTACGCGCTGCTGGTGTCGGCGGCGGTGCTCAACTTCGTCTACCTCTTCCTGCTGGTGCTGCGCCTGACCGGTCGGCTGACCCACCTGGTCGAGCACGACGCACTGACCGGTCTGCTCAATCGCCGCGCGATGCAGGACGCCCTGGCCGAGCAGTGGGGCCACTGGCTGCGCCGGCGCGAGCCCTTCGCGGTGGTCAGCGTCGACCTGGACCACTTCAAGCAGGTCAACGACCTCTGGGGCCACCCCGCCGGCGACGAAGTGCTGCGTGTCACCGCCAGCCTGCTCGCCACCGGGGCGCGCTCGGTGGACCGCGTGGGCCGCATGGGCGGCGAGGAATTCCTGCTGCTGCTGCCCGGCTGCCGGGCCGAGGACGCGCCAATGGCCGCCGAGCGCCTGCGGCAGACGCTGGCCGCGACGCCGGTGGAGCTGGCCGGCATCGGCGAGATCCGTGTCACCGCCAGTCTGGGCGTGGCGGCGATCGAGGCGGGCGACCTCTCGCCCGACGAGATTTTGCAGCGCGCCGACGCGGCGCTGTACGCTGCCAAGCGGGCGGGCCGCAACCGGGTGGCAGGCCCCAGTCTGGCCGGTCGCAGCGGCCTGGCCGCACCCGACGAGGGGGATCCGGGCAAGGCCGGCGCCACCGCGGTCGCCGCCTCCCTCGCGTGACGCCCGCCCGCTCGCGCGGCGTGCCAGCCCTCAAGCGCCGGGCCCTGAGCGCCGACAACCCGGACAGATCCGAGTTTTTCGCCTTCCATCCCGGCCTTTCCCGTTCGCTCTCCGTGCGCCCGTGCTTTCTGCGCAGGTCCAGCCGGCTGCCCTCGGTTGCCGGCCAACAGCGGTCCAAAGCCAGGCCTCATTGCGCCTTGGCTGCCGGCGCGGGTTTTCCACAATGACTGCGATGAATCGACCCCTCCGTCCGAACCCAGCCGTCGCGCCACCTCCGCGCCGGGTGGGTTCGGCCGGCTTCACGCTGGTGGAGCTGCTGGTCGCGCTGACGGTGCTGATGCTCGGTACGCTGGTGGTGATGCCCGCCTTGTCGGACTTCTCCGCGCGCAACCGCATCACCGCCATCGAAGGCGACCTGATGGCCACGATCGCGCTGGCCCGTTCCGAGGCAGCGCGCAACGGCCTGCCGGTGCTGCTGGTGGCTGCCAGCGGCGGTGCCACCGGCAACGCATTCGGCGGCGGCTGGCGCCTGGTGCTCGACAGCAACAGCAACAGCGTGGCCGACAGCAGCGAGACCGAGCTGCGGGCGCACGAATCCCCCGGCGTCGAGGTCAAGGTCGACGGCAGCAGCCCGGTGGTCTTTGCCGCCTCGGGCTACCTCAACCCGGTGTCCGCGGTGACGCTGACGATCTGCCGACGCAGCGGCAGCAGCGCTGGGCTGGCGATCACGATCAGCCCCAGCGGCCAGGCCGACAGCTCGGCCATCACCACCTGCAGCTGACCATGCGGACGCCGTACCCCCACCGCCTGGCCCGCGGCCACCGCGGCACCACCCTGATCGAGGCGCTGATCACCGTGCTGGTGCTCGCGCTGGCGGCGCTGGCTTACGCGGCGCTGCAGGTGCGCGGCGCGTCCAACAACGCCAGCGCGTCCTGGCGCAGTCAGGCCACGCTGATGGCCGCCGAGCTGACCGACCGCCTGCGCGGCAACCCCGTGGGCGTCGCCGCGGGCTCGTACAACAACCTGACGACGCCCGGCAGTGCCTCGGCCTGCAGCGCCGCGCTGCCCTGCACGCCGACCCAGATGGCGAACACCGACTTCGCCCGCTGGCGCGCCAGCCTGGGCAACCTGCTGCCCGGCGGCAGCGGCGTGGTCTGCCTGGACAGTTCGCCCAACGATGGCAGCCGTGCCGCGCCGGCCTGCGATGGCCAGGGTACGCAGCTCGCCGTCAAGGTGTTCTGGACCGAGCGCGGCACGGAAACGCGCTTCGTCACGGTGGTGCGGCCATGAACGCCCGCCCGATCTCGCGGCCCCCGCACCGGCCGGTGCCGCAACGCGGTGTCACGCTGGTCGAGCTGATGATCGGCGCGGCGATCGGCTTGTTCCTGGTCGCCGTGATGGGCGCCCTGTTCGTCGGCGGCAAGGGGGGGCTGCGCTCGCAGAACCACGTCGCGCGGCTGCAGGAGAACGGCCGCTTCCTGGCCGACACCCTGGCCAACGACCTGCGCATGGCGGGCTTCCGCGGCTGCCGCGGCAGCGCATCGGCAACCCTCAACAACACGCTCAAGACACCGAGCGCGCTGCTCTACAACTTCGCGCAGGGCGTCTGGGCCTCGCGCAACACCGGCTCGGCCTGGTCGCCGGCGCTGGATGCGGGCATCCAAAGCCCTGCGCTCTCGCCCGCGCCCAACACCTACGGCGATGTGCTGACGATCCGCCGCAGCGAGGGGCCCGGCATCGCGCTGACCGCCGAGATGAGCACCGGCAGCGACGCGCTGACCATCACCGCCGGCTCGACGGTCAACAGGGGCGACTGGCTGATGGTGTCGGATTGCAGTGGTGCCGCGGTCTTCCAGGCCACCAACAACACCCCTGGCAGCTCCGGCTCGATCCAGCATGGCACCTCGAACGGCTTCACGCCTGGCAACAGCAGCGCCGATCTGGGTCGTGCGTTCCTGCAGGACGCGCTGGTGCACCGCGTCGCGACGACGACCTACTACCTCGCGCCCAGTGCGCGCAGCGGCAAGACCAGCCTGCGCGCGTTGTGGTCCTACACCGTGCCGTCCTACGACGGCAGCACCCAGCCGCAGGAACTGGTGACGGGCGTCGAGCGCTTCGTCGTACGCCTCGGGCTGGACAGCGATGCCGACGGGGCGGCCGACGCCTACGTCACCCCCGATGCAGTGACCAACTGGTCGCAGGTGGTCACCACCCAGGTCGAGCTGCTGCTGGCCAGCACCGACGACGGCGTGGTCACCGCGGCCCAGCCCTACGTCTTCAACGGCAGCAGCACCACGCCGACCGACCGGCGGCTGCGCAACGTGGTGACCTTCACCGCGTCGGTGCGCAACGCGCTGCGCTGAGGTCCGGCCATGACGTCGCCCTGCCACCTTCGTCTCCTGCGCCCCCTGGCCCCGCTGCGTCGTGCCTCGTCGCGCGGTTTTTCGCTGCTGACCGTGCTGCTGATGATGGCGGTGCTGGCCTTCCTGGCGCTGGGGGCGCTGAACATCAGCGTGATCCAGGAGCGCATGGCCGGCAACGCGCGGGACCGCAACCTCGCGCTGCAGGCCGCCGAGGCCGCCCTGCGCGATGCCGAGGCCGACATCGAGGCCAACCTCAGCGCCGATTCCGCCTTCGCCACCAACTGCGGGAGCGGCCTGTGCGTGCCCGCGTCGATGGCTGCCAGCGGTGCGGTGTCGACGCTGCGCTGGAAGACCATCGACTGGAGCGCCGGCGGTGGCCAGAGCCGGGCCTACGGCGGCGTCACCGGCGCGGCGGCGCTGCCGGACGTCGCCGCCCAGCCGCGCTACATCGTCGAACTGCTGCCGGTGCTGCCGCCCACCAGCGGTACCTCGGCCAACCTGGGCAGCAACCTGACGGGCTCCGCGCAGGCCTTCCGGATCACCGCCCGCGGTGTCGGCCTGCGCAGCAGCACGGTGGTGATCCTGCAGTCGACCTACATCAAGCAGTGAGCTGCTTCGGAAGCGTTGCCATGTCTCATGCCGATTTCCCTGGCGCCCGGCCCGGCCCGGCGCACCCCCTGCGCCGCTGGGGGCCGATCGTTCTGGCTGCGGTCGTTGCCCCCGCCGGCGCGCTGACCCTGGCGGAGGCGCCGCTGTTCCTCACCAGCACAGTGAAGCCCAACGTGCTGGTGATCTACGACAACTCGCAGTCGATGGACGGCACCATGTCCGGCCGCGTCATCGCCGGCGACGATGCCACGACGCGCGGCAACATCGCGCGCAGCGTGCTGCGCAACAGCATCACCACCTATCGCAGTGCGTTCAACTGGGGCCTGGAGAGTTTTGCACTCAAGTCCGCGCCAGCCCTCAATACCACCTACGCCTACTATTTCGGCGCAGATGCGGACGTGGTCTACACCAACAGCTGCGTCGGCGGCGTGTCGCCCGCCAACGGCAACCGGCGCTGCGTGGCCAACCCGGAGCCGGGCAACGGCTTCAACTTCATCACCTACGCCCGCTCCGGCGACGACGCGGACATCAACGATGTGCTTTACAACGGCACGGACCTGGGGCCGCAGATGTACGGCATCGGGGTCGCCGGAACGTCGAACTACTGGGTCTGGCAGAACCACAGCAACTGGGCCGGCAACGGCTGGACCGCAGGTTCCTTCTTCAACGGCTGGAACCAGCCCTGGACCTACACACCGACCGATGCGGGCTTCCTGCCCCAGACCCCCCCCTACAGCCGGCTGTTCTACCTGCGCCGGGCCTGGGGCTACATGACCGACATCACCGGCAGCGGGGTCATCAGCGAGGCCGTCGCGGTGGATGGCACGACCCACTACAACAACCTGATGTCGCTGCTGGCCAGCGAAACGGCCAACGCCGGCACGGGCGAGATCAAGAACGCCGCCACCTACACGCCGCTGGCGGGCAGCCTGGCGACCGCCGGCAGCTATTTTTCGAACACCTTGGCCGGTTCCACCACGCCGGTGACGGCCACCTGCCAGCGCAACTTCGTGCTGCTGGCCACCGACGGCAACCCGACCGGCCGCGCCGACGGCACGATGTACAGCCTGGCCGACCAGGCCAACACCTACAACGCCGGTACCGGCACCTGGACCTTCGGCACCGCGGCCACCGATGTGTTCGCGCAGATCAGCGCTTTGCGCTCGACCACGATCTCGAACAGTGCCGCGATCAACGGCAACTACGACGTGTCGACCTACGTGATCGGGCTCGGTGACACGGTGGCCAACGCCAGTTCGATCGCCACCCTGAATCGCATGGCCCTGCTGGGCGGCACGAAGGTGGCCCTGCTGGCGTCGGACAGCGCGGGCCTGACCTCGGCCCTGGACCTGATCAGCCGCGACATCATTGCCCGCACCGGCGCAGCGGCGACCGTCACGCTCAACGCCGGGTCGTGGAGCAGCGGCACGCAGGTCTACCAAGCCCGCTTCAGCTCGGGCGACTGGTCCGGTCAGTTGCTGTCCTACGCGATGGCGTCCGACGGCTCGCTGGCGGCGTCCCCGACCTGGGATTCGGGGCAGCGGCTCAATGCACAGAACTGGAGCAGCGGGCGGCAGATCGCCACCTACAAGGCGTCGGGGGCGCTGGGCAGCCGCGGCGTGCCCTTCCGCTGGCCGGCCAACGCGGCGTCGCCCACCTCGTCCGAGATCGACGCCTCGATGGTGACCGCCCTGAACAAGAACGCCAGCGGCACCGCCGATGGCTACGGGTCGCAGCGCCTCGAGTGGCTGCGGGGCAACACCGCGTTGGAGCAGCGCAACTGCAGCAGTTGCAGTGCGCCGGTATTTCGCAGCCGCCCCGTATCGGTGCTGGGCGACATCATCAACTCGTCGCCCGTCAACGTCACCGGCGGCGGGCGCTACCTGCGCGACTCGATCGAGGCGGCCACGTATTCGACCTACAAGGTGGCGCGCACCGCCAAGCAGGCGCTGATCGCGGTCGGCGCGAACGACGGGATGCTGCACCTGTTCAAGGCCTCGAACGGCGACGAGGTGTTCGCCTATGTGCCCGCTGCCGTCGCCACGCGCCTGAGCCTGCTGACCGATCCGGCCTACAGCCACCGCTACACCGTGGACGGCTCACCGACCACCGGGGACGTCTTCTACAGCAGCGCCTGGCACACCGTGCTCACCGGCGGCTTCGGTGCGGGCGCAAAAGGGCTGTACAACCTGGACCTGAGCGATCCGGCGCTGCTCACCGAATCGAACGCCGCCAATGTGGTGCGCTGGGAGATCGACGGCAGCGACGCCGACGTGGGCAACATCTTCCAGGCGCCCGTGCTGGCGAAGATGAAGAACGGCCGCTGGATGGCCATCACCGGCAACGGCTACAACAGCAGCAACGGCAGCGCGGTGCTGCTGCTGGTCGACATCGAAACGGGTGCCGTGACCAAGGTCGACACACAGACCCCGGGCAGCAACGGGTTGTCCTCGGTGGCGGCGGTGAGCTCGTCGAACAACGGTGTGGCCGACGTGGTCTACGCCGGGGACCTGGCCGGCAACCTCTGGAAGTTCGACCTGTCGTCGGCCACCCCGTCGCAGTGGGCGGTGGCCTACAAGCAGGGCTCGACACCCAAGCCGCTGTACGCCGCCGGCCAGCCGATCACGGCCAGACCGGACGTGACGCCACACCCCTCGGGCGGCTACCTGGTGATGTTCGGCACCGGCCGTTACGTCGACACCAGCGACAACGCGGCCGGATCGGCCCAGGCGCTATACGGGATCCGGGACAACGGCAGCACGGTATCGTCGAGCCAGATCGTGGCCCAGTCCATCCTCGGCACCACCACCGGCGCGGATGGGCGCAGCTATCGCATCTCCACCCACGCCGTGGGTGCGCCCGGGGCCACGACCTACATCGGTGACAACACCATCTCCACCGCCAGCTACACCGCCACCAAGTTCGGATGGCAGCTGGCGCTGCCCGCCAGCGGCGAGCGCATCGTCACCCAGACCGCGGTGCGGTACGGCAAGGTGGTGGCGTCGACGCTGATTCCCAGTTCCGCGCCCTGCAGCTACGGCGGCGACGGTTGGCTGATCGAGGTCGATGTGCTGACCGGCAATCGGTCCGACTCGCCCGCGCTGGACAGCAATGGCGACAACCTGGTCGATGCCGCCGACATGCTCTCGTACAGCGGGGGGCACGCCTACGCCTCCGGGGTACGGATGGGGGCGATCCCGGCGGCGCCGGGCTTCATCCGCGCGCAGAACCGGCGCCTGGACGACAAGTTGATCAACACCTCGGACGGGTCGGTGGTGCGCGTGCGGGAGGCCGGCAATGCGGCCGTCTCGGGCCGGGTCAGTTGGGAGCAGTTGCAATGACGAGATCGGTACGATGGGCCGGGCCTGCGGCGCTGTGGGCGGCCGCGGGGATGGCTGCGGGGCTATTCGCCGCAAATCCGGCCGAAGCGGCCCAGGTGTCGTCCGGGCAGGCGCTGCATCTGCGCGCGGTCTCGCCGGTGGTGAGCCAGAACAACGCCGCTGCGGCGAAAGCGGGAAGCCTGGGCAGCGCCGACGCCGTGGCGCTGATTCATGGCGTGGTGCAGGCCGTCGACCCGGTGGAAGGCTCGTTGACCGTCGGCGGGCAGCCGCTGCGCTGGGATCCGGCGCGCCTGCGGGTCTTCCTTCCGAGCGGTGCTGCCGCAGCCGCCGCCGATCTGCGCGCGGGGCAGCGCATCCGCTTCGCGATCGACGCCTCCTCGGGCGAGGGGGCCAAGGGCCGCGTCGTGTTGATCTACATCGAGGGTGGGCGATGAACCGGGGCAGCGCGCGCGGCTTCACGCTCATCGAGATCGTCATCACCCTCGTGGTGGTGACACTGCTGACGACGGTGGCGCTGCCGGCCTACCGCGAGCAGATCGCCAAGTCGCGGCGCTCGGACGCCAAGGCCAGCCTGCTGACGCTGGCGCAGCTGATGGAGCGCTGGTACACCGAGCGTGGCACCTACGCCGGCGCGACGGTGGGCGGCACCGGCATCGCGCCCAGCACCTCGTCGCAGGGCTACTACACGATGAGCATCAGCGCGCAGGACGCCGCCGGCTTCACGATCGTCGCCGCCCCCACCGCGGCCCAGACCGGTGACGCCTGCGGCAGCTTCACCTACACCCAGGCGGGCACGCGCGGCGTCACCGGCGGGACGAAGACCGCCGCGCAGTGCTGGTAAGCGCGCGGGGCGGTCGGCGGGTGGCTGCCCTCAGCGCGGCCGCGCCAGCTGCCACTCCAGGTGGGCGCGGATCTCCGGCCACTCGCCGGCGGTGAGGCTGTACATGACCGTGTCGCGCACGGTGCCGTCGCGGCGCAGCGCGTGGTGGCGGATCACGCCGTCCTTCTTCGCGCCCAGGCGCTCGATGGCGCGCTGGCTGGCGAAGTTGAAGTTGTCGGTGCGCCAGCCCACCAGCT
>DAOLLE010000081.1:0-9166 GCA_035331205.1 Burkholderiaceae bacterium | reverse complement strand
CGATCAGTAGATGTCGTGCTGGGTGTTGTAGACGTTGAACTTGCCCGTCGGGGTCACGATCGCCGGATCGGTGATCACCTTCTTGAGCTTGAGCGTCTTGTCGTCGTAGACCACGATGGCCGACTGGTCGGTCTTGCCGCCCCACAGGCTGATCCACACCTCGTCACCGCCCTGGTTGTATTCCGGGTGGGTGGCGCGGCGCAGCGCCTTGGTCTGCGGCAGGCCGCTGTCCTGGGCCACGTTGAGCTTGACCGGCGCCTTGTTCAGGTCCTTCATGTCGTAGACGTACACCGACTCGGCGTTCTCACGCTCGGGGTTCATCGGCATGTCGGCCCACAGGTGGGTGGACTTCGGGTGCGTCTTGACGAACAGGTTGCCTGCGCCGCCGGTCTTCACCTCCTGCACGACCTTCCAGTTGTACTGCTTGTACTTGGCGTCGGCCGGCTTCTCGGACGGCGTGGAGATCAGCGTGATCGCCGCGTCGCCCAGGTGGCCCGTGGCCCAGACCGGACCATAGGTCGGGTGCACGAAGTTCGCGCCACGGCCCGGGTGCGGGATCTTCTTGGTGTCCACCAGCGCGGCGAGCTTGCCGGTCTTGGTGTCCACCGCGGCGATCTTGTTCGAGGCGTTGGCCGCGACCAGGAAGTAGCGCTTGGAGGCATCCCAGCCACCGTCGTGCAGGAACTTGGCCGATTCGATCGTGGTGGTCTTCAGGTTCTTGATGTCGCTGTAGTCCACCAGCATGATCTGGCCGGTTTCCTTGACGTTGACCACCCACTCCGGCTTGGTCATCGACGCCACGATGGAGGCCACGCGCGGCTCGGGGTGGTACTCGCCGTCCACCGTGTTGCCGCGGGTGGAGACGATCTTCTTCGGCTTGAGCGTCTCGCCGTCCATGATCGAGTACTGGGGCGGCCAGTAGGTGCCACCGATCAGGTACTTGTCCTCGAAGCCCTTGAACTTGGAGGTGTCCACCGAGCGGGCGTCGGCGCCCAACTTGACCGTGGCCACGGTCTTCGGATCCTCGAACCACATGTCGATCAGCGTCACCAGGCCGTCGCGGCCGACGGTGTAGATGTAGCGACCCGAGGCCGACAGGCGGGAGATGTGCACCGCGTAGCCGGTGTCCAGGATCTTCCAGATCTGCTTGGTGTCACCGTCCACCAGCGCCAGCTTGCCTGCGTCGCGCAGCGTGATGGCGAAGATGTTCTTCAGGTTCACCTTGTTCAGCTGCTTCTTGGGGCGCTGGTCCACCGGCACCAGCAGCTTCCAGGAGGCCTGCATGTCCTTCAGACCGAACTCGGGCGGCACATCCGGCGTGCGCTGGATGTAGCGCGCCATGATGTTGATCTCTTCCTTGGTCAGGATGTCGTCGTAGTTGACCATCCCGCCTTCGGTGCCGTAGGAGATGATCTTCTCCAGCCGGGCGGTACCGAGTTTGAGCGTGCCGCCTTCGGTGACGTTGCCGTCCTTGTCCTTCTTGGTCCAGTGCGGCTCCAGGTTCTTGCCGGTGGCGCCCTTGCGCAGCACCCCGTGGCATCCGGCGCAGCGCTCGAAGAAGATCTTCTTGCCGATCTCGACTTCCGCGGGAGTCATTTCCGGGGCTGCGGCTTGTTGCGCATAGGCTCCGGCTGCAAAGGTCGCCATCAGCGCCAACGCGAGCCGGGTCGGTGTCCTGGTCGTCATCTCAACACTCCATTTAGAGGGCCGCGGCTGTCGCGGCCCCTGCAGCACGTTCACCACCGTCTCTCGTGCAGTTCGATGGGCCCGGCGGGGGCTGCAGTTCCTCGCCGCGAGCGTGCGCAATCGTCGGCGGCGGGTGCTGGAGCGTCCTTAAGATGGTTCAAGGCCGCAGGGAGCGTTGTATTCAGGCTTCAACCCCTGTGTGGCCTGGACTTGATTCTTGTTAAGAAATCGACGGCATGCCACACGGTGAGTGTCCTCGGGCCACCACTTGGACCGCCAAGATCGGGGTTGTCCCTGGTTCTGTCGTCCGGGCCACGGATGCAGCCCGCGCCGGGGCGGCTGCTCGGCGGGTCACGCGCCGGCTGCGGGTTCAGGCGATCGGCTGGGCCTGTGCGACTGGGGTGTTCGCCGTCCGCGGCCGCGTCGAGAGGGGGGCTGGCTCGCGCGTGAGCAGCGCAGCGAACTCGCCCGCCGGCACCGGCTTGCTGAACAGGTAACCCTGGTAGGCCTCGCAGCCCAGGCTGGCGAGGAACTCGCGCTGCTCGGTCGTCTCGACGCCCTCGGCGATCACCTGCAGGCCCAGGGTCTGGCCCAGCGCCACGACCGTCTGCGCGATCGCTGCGTCGTTGGGCGATTCGAGCATGTTGCGCACGAAGGACTGGTCGATCTTCAGCTGGTCCAGCGGCAGCTGGCGCAGGTAGCTCAACGACGAGAAGCCCGTGCCGAAGTCGTCCAGCGAAAAGCCGATGCCCTGCGCCTTCAGCGCGGCCATCTTCGCCACCAGCGCGTCCAGGTCGTGGGCGAGCACGCTCTCGGTCAGCTCCAGCTTCAGTCGCCCCGGGTCGATGCCCGCCTCGCGCACCCGGGCGAGCACGCGGTCGACGAAGTCGGGCTGTTCGAACTGCGAGGCACTCACGTTCACCGCCAGCTGCAGCCCGGCGGTGGCCGGGTCCATCGCCCAGGCGGCCAGGCGGGTGCAGGCGCTGCGCAGCACCCATTCGCCCAAGGCCGGCATCAGGCCGGAGCGTTCGGCCAGCGGAATGAATTCCGCCGGCGACACCATGCCGCGCTGCGGATGCTGCCAGCGCAGCAGCGCCTCGGCACCGGTCACCTGCCCGCCGGCGCCCACCTGGGGCTGGAAGTGCAGCAGCAGCTCGCCCTGCATCAGCGCGCGCTCGAGTTCGGTGGCCTGCTGCCGGCGCTCGGCCACGTCGGCCTGGATCACCCACAGCGCGCAGTAGATCAGTCCGGCCGCAAAGGCGTGGTTGACCCACACGCCCTGGCGACGCACCTCCTCCGGCACCGCCAGAGTCGTGTGCGGCCCGCCGTTGGTGCTGGCGAACACCGCCCAGGTCAGGATGAACAGCAGCGGCACCCCGTGGCGCAGCCAGCGCGGCTCTTCACGCACCAGCACCACCGACAGGACGCCGAAGCCCAGCAGCCAGGTGTGCGCCGAGCGCGGCACCTCCGCCGAGGGCACATCCATGAACGCTGCGTTGAGCGACATGATCACGTACATCATGCTCACCATCAGGTGAGTGGCACTGCGCAGCTGCTGATGCCGCAGCAGCCAGATCGTCCACAGCGACAGGCCGATGCAGACCGCGTCCAGCGATGCGATCGTCCAGATGCCGCGCAGCGAGAAGAACACGCCCCAGTAACTGCAGACCAGCAGCGTGAAGCCGCTGGCCAGCATCAGCATGCGGTGCACCCGCCGCTCGTGCTGCAATGCGGTGTTGGAATGCGCGCCATCCTTCGTCATCGCAGGCTCCCGGCTGCAGCCCGTGCCAGCGCGGTCTGCCCGAACCCCGGCCGGTGGGCCAGGTCGCATCGGTTCCAACAGGCGGCGCACGGTACAGCGTTCATGTTCTTTTTCTGCCCCGCATTCCGGCCCGGCGGGCCTTGGCACACAGGCGTGGGCCAACGCTGTATCGGGTCCCGGTCCACCGACTTTAGCGCGATCAACCCGGGTGTCTAGGGTTTTCCTGGGGGTGTCGTTGCGGTGACGCAGCCACCGTGCGCTCTGCGGCAGCATCACGCAGCGCCGCCGCCCTTGCCTGCGCGGCGGCCGTCGGCCCACCCACCTGAGCCCCACCCCGATCGGAGCCCCGCCCGACCATGCAACTCATCGTCTCCCCCCGCGCCCCCAACCCGCGCCGCGTGCGCATGTTCATCGCCGAAAAGGCCGGCGCGCTGCCCGACATCCCGCTGCAGACCATCGACCTGACGCGCGGCGACCACCGCAGCGCCGAGTTCAAGGCCCTCAACCCCATGGCCCGCGTGCCCGTGCTGCTGCTCGACGACGGCCGCGCCCTGGCCGAGACCCGCGCCATCTGCACCTACCTCGAAGGCCTCGCCCCCGAGCCCAACCTGATGGGCCGCGACGCCACCGAGCGCGCCTTCATCGAGATGGCCGACCGCCGCATGGAGCTCGGCCTGATGGCCACCGCCGCCAACTGGATCCGCCACGGCCACCCCGGCCTGGCCAACCTCGAGCAGCCCCAGTTCCCCGACTTCTCCGCCTCCCAGGGCGAAAAGCTGCGCGGCCTGGTCGCCTGGCTCGACGGCGAACTCGCCCAGCAGCCCTACATCGCTGGCGAGCGCTTCACCATCGCCGACATCACCGCCTTCTGCGGCCTCGAATTCGCCCGCGGCCTGATGAAGTTCCGCCCCGGCGACGAAGGCTTCACCCACCTGCAGGCCTGGCGCGACCGCATCGCGGCGCGCGAGAGCGCGACGGCGGGGGCGTGAGGCGAGCCTCGTCGGGTCTGTGCAGGTGTTGCGTGTGCGCCGCACCCGCGCTGAGTTTGCCCCCGCCAGCTTGACCCACTTTAAGGCTGCGCCACTTCGCCGGCCGGGCAGGGCATTGCCGCACGGCCCGCGCGGTATCGTGCCGGCCGTGCCTGCTCGCGCTCCCGGCCGCCGCGCCTTCTTCCACCGCCGCCCTCCTGCACGTTCGCTGAAGTGCTGGTTGGCTCCCTGCGCGCGGGCGCGCCAGCAGTTCTGGCTGGGCGTGCTGTTGCTGACGATGGCGTTCTCGGCGCTGCAGGGCCTGCTCGGTGCGGCGGCCGTCACGGCGCTGACCGGCGGCGGCTCGGTGGTCGAGGTTTGCACGCCGCAGGGCATGCGCTGGCTGCCTCTGACCGAGGCGGGCCGCGGCGGTGCCCAGGTGGACCCGGTCTCCGGCGACGATGCCGATGACCTGCCTGCCAGCCTGCGCGGCCTGGCTCAGCCCTGCGCCTGGGCGCTGGCGCACGTCAGCGTGCCGCCTGCCCCACAGACCGGCGAGCGCAGCCAGCCGCCGGCCCAACGGGCCGAGCCTCGGCCCGACGCATTCGACCCGCTGCTGCCCGACGACACCGGGCGAATCCTCCTGAGCGCGCCGATGCGGGCGCCGCCAGCCGCCAGCGCGTGACACCCCGGGCCGCCCCCGTGGCCGGCCCGATCCAACCCGCTTCTCCGTCCGCCTCCCGGGTGCCGTCGCCGACGCGCCCGGCGGACTGCTGCGCGCGCCGCGATGGCGTGCCCGTCCCTGTTCAGGATCCGTCCCATGCGTTCTACCCTGTCGACCCGGCCGGCGAGCTGCCGCCGTGCGTCTCCTCGCCTGTCCCCCCTCAGCCTCGCCCTCGCGGCGGCGCTGCCGCTGTCGGCCGCCTTCGCTCCCACCGCGCAAGCTGCCGAAACGGCGGCGCCTGCACCGGCCGCCGCCAGCGCCCCCACCGTGCTCGCTCCCGTCGTCGTCACCGGCGTGCGACCCACCCCGCTACCCCAGAGCGAGGGGCCAAGCGAGCGCCAGTTGATTGCGCGCCGCGCCGCCACCAGCGACAGTGCGAAGCTGCTGCTGGACGTGCCCGGCCTGTCGCTGTACACCGCCGGTGGCGTCTCCAGCCTGCCGGCCATCCGTGGCCTGGCCGACGATCGCCTGCGCGTGCAGGTGGACGGCATGGACCTGGTCTCGGCCTGCGCCAACCACATGAACCCGCCGCTGTCGTACATCGACGCCAGCGCGGTGCGAGGCGTCGAGGTCTTCGCCGGCATCGCCCCGGTCAGCGCCGGGGGCGACAGCATCGGCGGCACGATCGCGCTGCGCTCGGCCGATCCCGAGTTCGCTGCCGCTGGTGCCGGCCTGCTGACCCGCGGCGAAGTGGGGGCCAGCGCGCGCAGCAACGGCCGGGCCGCGGCGGGCCACCTCGGTGCCACGCTCGCGAGCGAGCAGGTCAGTCTCAGCTACCGTGGCTCGATCGCCCGCGCCGACAACTACCACTCCGGCCACGACTTCAAGGCTGCCGGCCCCGCCGCCGCCGGGCGAGAGACGCTCGACGCCGACGAGGTCGGCTCCACCGCCTACCGGAGCGTTAACCACGCGCTGTCGACCGCCCTGCGCCTAGGTCCGCAGCAGTTGGCCGAACTGCGCCTGGGTCTGCAGGACATCAGCAAGCAGAACTGGCCCAACCAGCGTATGGACATGACCGGTAACGACAGCGTCCAGACCAACCTGCGCTACCAGGGCCGCTTCGACTGGGGTGGCGTCGAGGTGCGCCTGTACCACGAGGACACCGAGCACCAGATGCAGTTCGGCGACGACAAGTTGTACTGGTACGGCCCCACCGGCGGCAGCGACGGCGTGGCCGGCCCGATCGGCGGCGGTACCACCGGCTACGCCGCCGGCATGCCGATGGACACCCACGGCCGCAACACCGGCCTGACGCTCAAGGCCGACACCCGGCTCAACGAGCGCGACCTGCTGCGCGCCGGCAGCGAGTGGCAGCGCTACCGCCTGGACGACTGGTGGGATCCCTCCGGCAAGGGCATGTGGCCCAACACCTTCTGGAACATCCGCGACGGCCAGCGCGACCGCGCCGCGCTGTTCGGCGAGTGGGAGGCGCAGTGGTCGCCGCAGTGGCTCAGCCACGTCGGCCTGCGCCACGAGACGGTGACGATGGACGCTGGCCCGGTGCAGGGCTACAACGCCACCTTCAGTCCCACCGACGAGGCCGCCTTCAACGCCGCCGACCGCCACCGCCGCGACCGCAACCTCAACCTCGTCGCGCTCGCGCGCTTCAAGCCCGCGGCCACGCAGACCGTGGAGATCGGCTACGCGATGAAGACGCGCTCGCCCAACCTCTACGAGCGCTACGCCTGGTCCAGCCATGGCATGGTCATGCGCATGGTCAACCTGGTCGGAGACGGCAACGGCTATGTCGGTAACCTGGCGCTGCAGCCCGAAACCGCCCACACCCTCAGCGCCGCCGCCGAATGGCGGGCCGACGACGGCAAGGCCTGGCACCTGCGCCTGTCGCCCTACCTTACGCAGATCGAGAACTACATCGACGCTGAGCGCTGCTTCTCCAGCGCCGTCAACACCGCCTGCACCGCAGCCAACCTGACGCTGCAAAACGGCTTTGTCTACCTGCGCTACGTCAACCAGTCGGCCCGGCTGTACGGGCTGGACCTGTCGGGTGACACCCAGCTCGGCCAGTGGGGGGCGCTGGGCGCCGTCAGCACGCGCGCGCAGCTCAGCTACCTGCGCGGCAAGAACCGCGACACCGGCGACAACCTCTACAACATGATGCCGCTGCACGCCCGCTTCGCCCTGGAACAGCGCCTGCCGCTGGCCGGCGGCAGCTTCAACGGCGCCCTGGAGGCCGAGGCGGTTGCCGCCAAGGACCGCGTCTCGGCCACCCGCAACGAGCAGCGCACCGCCGGTTACGGTCTGCTGCACCTGCGCACCGGCTGGGAGAGCGGCGGCCTGCGCATCGATGCGGGCATCGAGAACTTGCTGAACCACCACTACCAGCACCCGCTGGGTGGCGCCTACACCGGTCAGGGCAAGACGATGTCGGCCACCGGTGTGCCCTGGGGAACCCCGGTGCCCGGGGCTGGGCGCAGCATCTATGCCGGTCTGAACTACCGCTTCTGATCCGCTGGGGCGGCGGCAGGGCTCGGCCCGGCGGCGTCCCGCAGGAATGCGGGATCGTGGCGGTGCGCCGCCGGGCGAAGCGGCTGCGCAGCCCGATGGTGATGCCCTGAGGCTGTGCCGTCGTGAGGCTCAGCGCGGACGGCGCTTGCGGCCGACCGGGTGCCGTTCGGTGATGGCGCCCAGATTCGTTGAGCAGTCACCACTGCCGTGCCGTGCGCTGCGGCCGTGGCGGCGATGAGGGTGTCATGCAACGGGCGGAGGCAGGCACCTGCCGTGCGGCGCTGTTTGGCACTTCGCCGCCCATCCAGGAATCCGCCGCCGCCTTGCGCGATCATTGCGGTCTGGACACCCCCTGCCGCACCGCTCGCCGCATGCCCACGCTCTCTTCTCCTGTGCATCGCCCTTTCTGCCGATGGGGTTCCGGCCTGAGCGCCGCCGCGCTGCTGGCGCTGAGCGTCGGCGGGCTCATCTGAGGCGGGCCGTTCCCGTCAGACCCAGTTCTCGACCGCCAGCCCGGTGACGCGGCGGAACTCCCGCTCGTTGTTCGTCACCAGCGTCGCGCCGAGGCTGAGCGCATGGGCGGCAATCAGCAGGTCCATCGGCCCGATCGGCTCACCCCGGGCCTGCAGATCCAGCCGCGTGGTGGCATAGGCCTCGGCCACCTCCAGCCCCAGCGGCAGCACCTCCAGCTGCGCCAGCAGCGCCTGCACCCGCCCGGCGTAGGCCGTGTGCGAGGCGCGACGCGCGCCCACCGTCAACTCCAGCGCGGTGATCACCGACACCGCCAGCTCGCCGGGTTCGAAGGCGTTGAATCGCGCCAGCAGCTCGGCGGGCCGAGTCTTGATCACGTAGACGCAGATATGGGTGTCCAACAGCGTGAGGCTCACGGCTGGCTCTCCACCGGGCACTGGAACAGATCGCTGCCCCGCTCCAGCTCCCCCTGATCCGGGCGGCTGAAGCTGCCATCGTCCTCCACCGGCCATTCATCGAAGGCCGCGGCCAGCGCATCCCCGAGCTTGAGCGCCGTCTTCGGAATCAGCAGCACCCCCTCCGGCGTGCGGCGGATCCACACCTCATCCGTCTGAAAGCGGTAAGCCTTGGGCAGACGCACCGCCTGGCTGCGGCCGGTCTGGAAGATCTTGGCGGTGTCCATCGCTGTCGTCCTCGATGAGATATACCGTTTGCAGGATATCGCGTGACGGATGGCCGGGCAAGCGTCCGAAGATGGCGCGAATTTGCGGTTCTTGACAGTTTGGGGGCGGCGGGGGAGAGTGCAGCTGACGGAGAACAGCGCACAGGAGGGTCAAGATGACTGGGTGGGTGCAACGCGATGCGCAGCTGGGAGGCTGAGCGATGCCCAAGCGCTACGACGTCTATCTCTCGTCCACGAAGGCGGATCTGGGGCCGGAGCGGGAGCTGGTGGCCCAGATCATCACCGGCGAGCACAAGTGGACGCTCAACGAGAGCTACTCCGCCAGCCACCGGCCAACCCTGGACAGTTGCCTCCAGGATGTCGAGGATTCCCGCGTCTACCTGTGCATCGTCGGTGCCCGCTACGGT